>NZ_JBXAWK010000013.1:0-126557 GCF_057291755.1 Kitasatospora sp. UYEF31 | reverse complement strand
CGGGCAGCACGGCCCCGGCGGGACCGCCACCCAAGGGCGGCCAGGGCTTCCAGCTCACCCCCGACCACTTCGACACCGCCGGCGGCGGCATGCACCGCGCCGCAACCCGCATGCAGAACGCCCACGACAAACTCACCGGCGTGATCACCGCCAAAGGCGACTTCATGCAGCGGGACAGCATCGGCCAGGCCTTCGCCAAAGCCTTCCAACCCATAGCCGACGGCCACAGCCGCGCCGGACAGACCCTGCAGAAATCCGTCGCCAAGACCGGCGACGGACTCAAGAGCAACGCCACGACGATGCGCGGCGGCGAAAAGAAGGCCAAGACCCGGATCGACAAGGTCACCACTCCGACCGGAGACGGCAAGAGCCCGGGGACGACGCAGGGGCCGTCCGGCCCTGGCGCGAAGAAGCCTGTCCGGACGTACTATATCGACGACAAGGGCACCGTCCACCGGGTGGAGAATGGCAAACTGGTGCCGCTCGATGCCACCGACACGGGGCCGATCCGCCGGATCGTGAACGACGATGGAAGAACTGTTCGCGAAAAAAACTACGTTGATCCTAAGGATGGAATCACAAGGCGAGTACCAGTTTCCTCATCGGACGAGCAATGGGAAAATTTGCAGCAAAAGGACAGGAATGCCGGACGGCCGCCGCGGACCCTGCTCCAGTCGCACCCCCTCACACAGCCCTCGGATCTATCTCGAGCTGTTGAGGAAACTCGCCAGGCAGTCTCAGCTGCCGGCCAGAAGGGGTACAGCGGAAAGAACTATGCCTCATTGAGATATGCCGATGCCGACGGAGAATTCATCCTCGTCGGACGCAGCAGCAACAAGCGAAATCACTCAGAACGGTCCATTGGAACACCTTTAGTACACAACAACATGCAGTACCAGGTCACTGATCTCTACACCGAACGCGCCCCGTGCGTAACCACTCCGATCGGCAAGAATTGCGAACGCTGGTTGAGCCAACACTTGTATGATCCACAGCTCAATCCAAATCTTAACGTCACTTACTCGACGGAATATGACTCGTCGATATCTGACAGGAAACCGCGAGAAAAGGCCTTCGATGAATACCTGACCGACCTCAAGAATGACCATAAGGTCGGCAATTTCAGCGGCACCGGCGGTCGACGACCTTACACGTACTGAAAAAATTCCCAATAAGACCTGAGGTATTTAAATGCTCTTCGATATCGACCACGCAAAACTCCTGGAAATATTCCCCGAACAGGACATCCTGCGCACAGCCAGGGAAAAGCTTCTAGAATTTATCGGCACCGGAGAGGTTCTAGACTTTCTCTGCGAAACGGGAATCCCGGAAGGCGCATTCTCCATGGTCGCTCCCGCAATTGTCCCCGGGTTGAACAACGATGATCCCGGTTTTATCGACCTGACCGACATCAAGAAAGTTGAGACCGAGTTCGGAAATCTGGTTCTTTTCGGCGGATTCCAGGACTTCTACATATTCGTGAACCCGCAGGATGGCAAAGTCTACGCCTTCTTCGAAATGGGCGAGAATTTCGAATTGGTCAACAGTGACCTCTCGTCATTCTGTACAATGCTCTATCTGCTCAAGAAAGAAATCTTTCTGGATTCAGAAGATCCAGAGAACGACATCCGAGAAAGCGGGCTAGCCACCATCCGCGCGGCTGTGGAACCGATCGACCCAGTTCCGTTCCGCAACGACTGCCACCTGTGGGTTTCCTACCTCACCGCAGTCGAAGACGGCATCTTCTAGGCTCCGGGTAAGGTGACACAACCATGAGCTCCAACCTCGCCTCCGCACTCACCAAACACTTCGGCCCCCAGGGACTGCGCCGCTATCCGACCGGGGCTGACGCCCCATCGGCCGCTGAAGAGTTCCTGGCCGCCACCGGCCTGCCCGTCCAGGTCGGTCCGTACTTCACCGTCCCCGAAGGCGATGAACCCGCCGATCTGGCGGAGTACGCCGCGGGTTCCGGGCTGACCGACGACCCGGTGCCCGCCGGGCTGCTGCGGCTCGGCACCGACCGGGGCGCGGAGCTGTACGTAGACCGGGACGGCTCGGTCAACGCCGTTCTCCTCGGCCTGGACATGCCGCAGCTACCCGTCAACAGCACCGTGGAAGCCTTCGCCGCCGGGCTGCTGATGCTCGATCAGACACTCGTACGTATCACCGGAACGGCAGACCAGGACGAAGCGCTCGGCTTCTACCGGGAGTTGCGGACCGCGCTCATGGCAGCGGACCCGCAGTCCTTCGAGGACCGCGAGGGCTGGTGGCCCCGGGTCCTGGACGACATCCGGCTCCCCCTGAACGCCGGCCCGTCCGCGGCCTTCGAGTTCGTGGACGCCCACGGTGAGAAGCAGATCGTCTCGGAGGCAGGCGGCCCCGGGCTGCCCCACCCGGAGGAGATCCTGTGGGAGCGCCTGGCCGCTGTCGGTGTGTCCGGTGACTCCGTCACCCGCGTCTACGGCGAGCTGGAGCCGTGCGTGATGCCGGGTCATTACTGCGCCCTGTGGCTCGGCCAGGTCTTCCCCAACGCCGAGTTCACCCACAAGTTCCCGTACGGGCAGACTGCGGAATCGCGCGAAGAAGGCACCCGGGCGCTGCTACTGCACATCGCCGGGCTCCAGGAACAGTAAGAAACCTTTCCAACGGGAGCATCAGTTGACGGACTCGACCTTCCGGCTGCCACCGCTACGCGCCGGGAAACAGGACGCGGGGAAGGCGCTCCTGAGCTGGCTGCACGACACCCGCGCACCGCGACTGTGCAAGGTCACCGGGTCCGCCGGGGCGGGCAAATCCCACCTGCTGGCCTGGTTGGTGACCACGTGTGGGACCGAAGCGGCCCCGACGCCCTTGCGAATTCACGGCATCGTGCCCGTCGACGGGCTGACCGTGGAGAACACCGTGTGGGTGCTGGCCCGGCAGCTGGGTGTGCATGCCCGCACCCCCGTCGGACTGCTTGAGGCCGTGGCCGCCGACAAGCGCCCGACCACCCTGAGTGTGGCCGATCTCGGGAGGGCCGGCGGCCCCGGCCTGCCGGACGAACCCCGCCGTCTTGTCGAGGAACTCCTCAACCCGCTGCTTGAGTTCGACCATGTGCGTCTTGTCGTCGAGGTGGTCGCCGGAACGCCGGAGGATGAAACCTTCGTCACGCTCTACGCCCCGGCGACCCTCGATCTCGACGACCCGCGCTGGACCGACCGGGACCGCTTCTCACGCTGGTGCGCCTCGCTCGCCGACGCTTCGGGGGATCCCGACGCGGTCTATCCCTCCCCCGGCCGGGCCTTGGGCCTACTTCGCCCGGACGGTGGATCCGCCCCGGTAAGCCCCCAGGACCTCCTGGAGGCGCAGCCGACCGCGCTGCTGCGACAAGCGATCCGAGCCGGCACGGCAGGACCGTTCCTGGCGAACCCTCAGTTCCTTGTGCAGGCCCGGCCCGAGGCAGTCACCGCCGCCTTCGCCGCCGTGAGTGGCCAACCGCTCGCCACCGCGTGGCAGGAGGCCGGACCGGGCCTGGTCGACCAGCCCGACTCCGCTGTCCGTGCGGCCGTCCTGCACACCCGGCTGACCGGCCGGGATTCCGTCGCCGCCGACCGGCTGGCACCGATGCTTTCCGGCGCGGGCTGGCGCGCCGTGTGGGCGCACTGGCGGACCGGCGTGACGGGAACACCGAACTCCCGTTGGCCTGGGGCCGCATCGGCCCTGTGCGCCGGGCACGGACCGTACGAAGGTTGTGTCCTGATCGCCGATCCGTCAGGGATGGTCCGGGTTCTGCGGGCCGCTGACGGCGCGCCCTTCGGCCGTACGGTCGTGCCCGGCCCGATGCCGACGCACTCGTTGACCTGCGCGGACAACGGAACGGTGTTCCTGATATCCGACAGCGGCGGCATCGACGTGACCGGGACCGCGGACTACGACGACCCGCAGCTCCAAAGCACGTTCGATGCCCTCGACCGGCTGCACCGGGCCGCCCAGGGCCGCCCGACCACTCTGGCGGCCGTCCCCGGGGCACTCGACACCGTCCCCGCCGTCGGTGACGCCGACGGTGCGGTCCACTGGCACACCGCCGCGCAAGAGATAGCACCTGCCGTTTCCCTCGCCGACCGGCTGGAAGGCGGTTCGGTACCAAGCGGTTCAGGCGTGCGCTCTGTTTTCCCCCACCGGGGCCCGGTGACCGCGTTGGCCGCAACCGCTCTGCACATCGACGCGGAATCGCGCATCCCGCTGCTGATCAGTGGCGGCGCGGACGGGACGGTACGGGTGTGGAACCCGATGTCCGACCCGATGAACGAGCCGATGGAACAACACGGTTGTCCTGTCACAGCCGTCGCAGCACAAGCCAGCCCCACCGGACCGACAGTCGTCACGGCGTGGGCTGACGGCCTGATCCGCGTGACCCGCCCGGGCCACGAGCGCGATCTGGACATCAGGTTGGGCTCCGCCGTCCTGTCCTTGGCAGTGACACCGGATGGAACTGTCATAGTCGGGCTACCGGACGGCGTTGTCGGCATCCGGCTGAACGGCTGAGCCTGTTCCGCTCCGAATGGGCTCCAGCCGCTCATGGTCAGAGGTCGATGATCCCGTTCCCGGGTTCGAGCAACAGGCACGGCCACCGCTGTGTTTCCTCGTCCGACCAGGCCGCCGGATCCACCGCAGCACGGACTGCTCCGGGAGGCCGAAGGCAGACGCCCCTTGCTGCTTGAAATCCGTACGACGGCCGACGGGTTGGCCCTGGTCGCCCCGGGCTCCGCACCGGTTCCGTTCCCGCACCCGGCCGGCGGGCCTCGTCACAGGGTTGCGGACACCGGGCTTTCGTACGGTGCACTGGTCTCCGCCTTCGGGGATGCCGCGGTGACACTGTTCCCGCCCGGTTCGCTGAGTCCGCTGCTCGCCGATCCGACGGCTCGTTCCGTGCTCAGCGAAATCGGGCTGCCCGACGGGACGTTCATCGATTTCGTCGCGGAATTCGAGGAGCCGACGGAGGCTGAGCAGACGGGCAACCCCGTTGTCCTCCTCGGCTATTGGGTGGACGACGAAGTCTTCCTCGACGGCGTGACCGGCCAGGTGCTGATCCTGGACGGCGACAACGCCGGACTGGTCAGCAGCGATCTCGCGGCCTTCGTCGAGTTCCTCCTCCGGCTCACCGTCACCGACCATGAGCGGCCCAGGGAAGGCCCGGCCCGGGAGGCGGCCGGGCACGCGTTGCGCACCTGGATGGCGGAGCGGGACCCCGCCGCGTTCGGCCCTGAGGCGTCTCCCTGGTGGGACATCCTGATGTTCGACTTCACCGAAGGCGTCTGGGGCTGACCCCCGTTCTGCTTCCGCAACCGATGAAGGTGTGTGCGTTGTCCGCTGAACGCTTCCCCGAAGACGTCGACCAAGTCCTGCGCGCGGCCGGGTGGTTCCCCGGTCGCGATGTCAGCGACAGCTTCTCCGGCTGGATCTCCGCGATGGACCAGCAGATGCGGGAGAAGGAGATTCCGGGCGAGGTCTTCCCCGCGCTGCGCGCCGCCCTGGCCGAATTCGGCGGCCTCGCAGTCGAACAGTTGGGTCCAGGGGTGAACATCGGCCGGTTCAGTTTCGCCATCGGCGACATCCAACCATGGCTCAACGCCGATGGCACGCAGGAGTTCAGGGACTGGCTTGAGGAACTGCCCCTCGGATTCGGAAGTTCGGAGGGCGGCGAAAGCGAGCTGATCATGGGTGAAAGCGGGAAGGTCTACGCGTTTCATCCGGTCGGTGGGCTCTTCCACCAAGGCCAATCCATGGATGACGCGCTCATCGGGCTCATCCGCGGGATCAGTGGCGGGGAGGTCCCCTGCGACATGCCGTTCTACCTCCTCCCGAAGTGCGTCAGAGGACTGGAGGCCGTCAGCCGGGGCGAATCAGTTATCTTCACCTTCACCCCCGCCAGCAGAAGCAACATGACCTGCGGCGACTACGAAGCCAGCCGTACGACCGCCTGGGGTGACGCGGAACCTGAACATCACCCGCTGTTGCGGCGCTTCTTCGAGACTCTGCCTGTCGTGTCCCGCGAACCCGGCATGGGCCGCTGCCCTGAGGCTGCGCTCCTCTCCGATCTCCTGTGGGAGATGCAGGAGGACTGGGGTGACCCCGAGATGGAATCCACCTGGGCCCGCGAGTCCTTCGAGCTCAACAACACCTCCGTGACAGTCCGTCATATTCGCGAACGGGGCGATCTCAGAAACGGCTCTTTCCAGCCTCCGTGCCGGTCGTGCGCGGCGATGCTGGAGCACTTCGGGATCGAATTCGGGTCGGGTACGGACACCCTCACGCCACGCCCCCTGCCCACCGGCCCACCTCAGGCCGGTCTGGCACTCGGCAGGCGTGACGACGCTCGGGCACAGGAATGGAAGTCCCAGCTGACCGCGTTCCGGTCGCCGGACGGCCACGGTCACGCCGTCCATCCCGCAGCCGTCGAAATCTGGGCGGAACACGGCGGAACACACTTCGAACAGCACGGCGCCGGTTCGGAGTTCGCGCTCTCGTCCTTCACCATCAACCTGACCGTCGCGCTGCATACCTCCTGGTTCTGCCTTGCCTTCGGAAGACGCCTCGGGCACACAGTTACCCCGATCGGACATCTCCGGGACGGTACGGCGTTCCTGGTCGCCGACGCGACAGGCCGGGTCTTCTCGGTAGACCACACCGGCGAGTACTTCCTCGGCTCGGACATCAACGCGGCGTTGAACACTCTTCTCGCCGGCAGCGCCATGCCCCGGGTGCGGCAGGACGGCAATTGGTGAAACTGGCCCCTGGACCCGGCCTACGGTCGAGCTGACTGCCGATCAGCAGTCAGGACGGTGCCTCGGCGCATCCATCCCTGCCGCCCCTGACGCCCGAGGAAGGTTTGGCCCGTGCTCTTCGACATCAGCCACCAGGACCTGCTGGAAGTCTTCCCGGAACGGGAGATCGTCCGCGCCGCACCGGGAGCACTGTTCCCCTACTTCGGTTCGGGCGAGATCCTGGACTTCCTGTGCACCACCGGAATCCCCCGCGGGGAGTTCTCAATGATCCCGTCGCTGCTCGTCCCGGAAGTGAACCAGCGGGTTCCCGGACTCCTCGACTTGGATGAAATCGCCGAAGCCGAGTGCGAGTTCGGAACTCTGGTCTTCATCGGCGGATTCCAAGTCTTCTACATATTCGTCCATCCGGAGAACGGGCAGGTCTACGCATACTTCGACATGGGAGAGGACTTCGAACTGGTCAACAGTGACCTCTCATCGTTCTGCACCATGATCTACCTCGTGCACAAGCACATGCCCCCGGCGTCCCAAAAACCCACCGCCGGTGACTACGCGCGTTTGGCCGACGCTGTCCGCGCAGCCGTTGAGCCGTATGACCCAGTTCCGTTCCGCGAGTCCTGTCATCTGTGGAACTCTTACTTCATCTCGGTCGCCGACGGGCTCTATATCATTCCGTGACTGATGAAGAGTCCCGTGTTGCCGCATAAATTCCGACTGCGGGGCTCTCCCCTGGTCACGTGCCGCACAACAGGCCGTTCGACTGGTCCCCGATCGATTCCGCCCAGTATTGGAATCCCTCCTGCGAACTGCCGTCCCGTACTACCTGATCGACAGTCCGCAGGATCGCTGTCAGCACCGCCGCGAGAGACTCATGGTCGTCGGTGACGCTTGCCTCCCGGTCGTAATGCTGCGCCCGGGAGACGAGCCATTGGGCGAAGACCAGCGTCGACAGGTCGGCGTTGACCGGCCACATCTCTTCTTCAGGTCCGTGCCACCCGTACACGCACCCCGTGATTCCGTCGAGTACGAGGTCGGTGTCCTCCAGCAGATAGCCGAGATAGACGAGCTCTCGGGCATTATCCGGGGCTTCGCTGTACACGTCCTCATCGAGACCTGCATAGTGTTCGGCAAGCGTAATCAGCGGCGATTTGTCCGTGGCCTCGAACATCCCTGCATTAACAATCCCTACTTCCTGCAGGAATCTGCGGCTTGGCTGGTGGGTCAGAACCACCGGCAGATCCTCCGGGCTGAAGCGGAATACCTGGTCCCCACCGAACTCTTCCACCAGACGCTCGTACGGAACCTCAAGCGCCAGACCGCCGGAAGACGGTGCCAGGTCGTACAGCAACGGCCAGATGAATGCCGACACCCGCCAGAAACCGGAAACCTCGTCGCCTGCCACAAGGAGGTCCGGATCGTGCTCATGGATTTCCGCCAGCAGACGGGCGGAGGCCTCGTCCACCGCCAAAGCGCCGTACCCGCCAGGAAGCTGCGCGAACTCCATTGTGCCCGAACGCAGTTGCTCGATCCGCATCATGAATTGAATGATCACGGAGAGGTCGGCGGCGAGGTATTCGATCCCAAAAAGGTCCGGATGACCGACAAAGCAGGTCCCCGCGAAAACTTTTCCGGTCGATCCGTCGAGAAGGACTTTCGCCCAGTGTCCGTGCTCGAACTCGCCGATCATCAGCAGCCGGGCCTCGTCGTCAGGCAAACCCGCGACGCCGGGGTAGAGGTCGCCCGGCGTGCTGACCGCCCCTTCCACCAGGTACGCGAGTTTGAGCAGTCCGCCACCCTGCGGCAGCCCGACTTCGGTCAGGAAGCGCCGGGTGGGTTCGTGCGTGATCGCCGGATGCGGCACGGCGAACCTCACGACCGCATCCGGGCCGAACGTCTCGGCCATTTGATCCGCAGTGATGCTGACGCGCATGCTCTCTCCCCTGATCATGTGGGCGAGCGTACGCGGGAGCTGTATACGGTGACGCCGAGGACCCCGCGCAACCGTGACACCCCGGGGATTCACCATCGACTGCCGTGACTGATACTCCACATCGCCAGTGCCGATCACCACAACCTGAGGGCGAGTGACCGTTGCTCTTCGACATCAGCCACCAGGACCTACTGGAGATCTACCCGGAGCGGGAGATCCTGCGTGCCACTCCAGAAGGACTGCGCCTCTACCTCGCCGAGGGCGAGATCCTGGACTTTCTCACCGGGACAGGGATCCCCAGAGGAGCCTTCTCCATGGTCACGGAGATCCTGGCCCCTGAGGTGAACCAGCGGGGCGCCCCTCTTCTGGATGTGGACGAAATCGCTGAAACAGAGACGGAGTTCGGCGCCCTGGTCCTCATCGGAGCCTTCCAGGACACCTACCTCTTCGTCCATCCGAAGACCGGAAAGGTTTACGCGTACCACGAGTTCGTTGAGGACTTCCAGCTGGTCAACAGTGACCTCTCATCGTTCTGCATGATTCTGTACTTGATCGACAAGGAAGCTGCGCTGTTTCCGGAATCCTCGACCGACGCCGACTGCGCGAGGCTCCTTGACACTGTCCGCGCAGCCGTGGATCCGTACGATCCCGTCCCGTTTGCGGAGTCCGCTCCGATGTGGTCCGGATACTTCCAGGACATCAAGCACGGCCTCAATTTCTAGGAGGTCACTGAAGGTCTAGACCAGGTCACGCCCTGATATCGCGCTGTTCCACCTCAGGGAAAACAGCTGCGACTGTCGCGAAGTCGTCGTCGACGTGCAGGACCGTCAGGTCATGGTGGACAGCTGTCGCACAGAGCAGCAGATCCAGGGCGCCGGCTGACCGGTGCTGGCCTTTTTGCGTGAGCCTGTACTGCACGCTCTCAACCCACCTCCACCCGGTCTTCGGGACGGGGACATCTCCGCAGAGGTCCCACAGCCACGATTCGAGCTGATCGCGGTCCTCAGGACTCTGCGCGGAGTACAGAAACTCCGTACGCGTCGGCGCGCACATGTGCAGTACGCCCGCCGCGATTCGCGGAGACCAGACTTCCCGCACCTCCCGGTTACGGAGCAGGTGCCAAAGCGCCGAGGTGTCGATGAGATAGCGGATCATCGAAAGGCGTCCCGCCGAGCTTGTTTGGCCGCATCGTGCGCCTGCTGAGCCTGATCGAAATCACCGCGCGCAGCGCGCTGTGAAAGCTGTTCCAGCGCTTCGATCCGCTTGACGCGGGCCACATAGTCCCGCAGAACAGTGTTGACGGTGTCCTTCTTTGTCGTGCAACCAGTCAGCCGCATGACCTCGGCGAGCGCCGCGTCGTCGATGTCGATGTTTGTCAGACTCATCGGCTTCTCCGTGGATGATGTGGATGATTCACCCACATCGTACACGCACGTGACAGACGTCGCATCAATCGATCACCGAGCGTGTGCGCTGTCTTCGATTGCGCTGTCTCGATTGCGTTGTCTTCGATCACCCACTCCGGAAATCTAGTTGATCCGAGCCTCCGCAGGCTTCTCGCGGATACTCCGCACCGCCACCACAAACGCCACCAGCAAGAAGCCCGCCATCACCAGCAGCGCCGCCCGGTAGGCCCCTTGCGACGCCCCGCCGTCGGACATGCCGGCGTGGATGACCGATGCGGCCAGTGCCACGCCAACCGCGCTGCCGAGCTGGCGCTGGACCTGGAACAGCGACATCGCCCGGCCCATCCGGGCGTTGTCGACGTTCGTGAAGCCGGTGACCTGGACGACCAGCACACCGGTGCCGAGGATCAGGCCGACGCCGAACATCAGGGCGCGGACCAGCCAGGGACTCGTCTCCGGGCCGGTGAAGGCCAGCGCGGCGAAGACCGGTACGGCTCCGCCGAAAGCCAGCAGTGCCGTACGGCGGACGCCGCACTTCCGCTCCATCCGGTCGGCGACCTGACCGGCCATCATGAGGCCGAGCGCTTCCGGGAACACAACAAGTCCAGCGTCGGAAGCGGAGCCGCCGAGGGCGTCCTGGTAGAGCAGCGGGAACAGATAGAGCATCCCCATGAAGCCGCACATGGCCGCGGTGATGACCAGGGAAGCGCCCCGGAAGTGTGGGTCGGACCACAGTTTCAGATCCAACAGCGGTTCGGTTGTGCGGAGTTGGCTACGGATGAGCACGGCGATGAGGACCACGCCGACCAGGCCGGAGAGCAGGATGTCCCAGGAGGTCCAGCCGCGCTCCGCGCCGCGGGCCAGTGCGTACATCGTCCCGGCCAGGCCGGGGGCGACAAGGAGGAGTCCGCGTCGGTCGAGCGGGCCCGGGTTGTGCTTCTCGCCCTTCGGCAGGTACCGCAGGGCCAGCAGTACGGCGATGATGCCGAACGGCAGGTTGATGTAGAACGCCCAGCGCCAGGAGGCGTGGTCGGTCAGCAGTCCGCCGAGCGGCGGGCCGAGCGCGGGGGCCAGGGCCGTCGGGATGATGATGTAGCGGGACAGCTTCATCCGGCGCTCGGGCGCGAACGCCCGGAACAGGATGGTCATGCCGACGGGGATGAGCAGTCCGCCGGCCGCACCCTGGATGATGCGCCACAGCACCAGTTCGCCCAGTGAGCTTGACGCTCCGCACAGTGCGGACGATGCGGTGAAGGCGGTCAATGAGGAGATGAACACCTTCTTGTCGCCGAACCGGTCGCCCAGCCAGCCGGCGATCGGCAGCACCACGGCGAGCGCCGCGATGAACGCCGTCTCGACGAGGTTCGCGGCGGCCGGGGTGACCGAGAAGTCGCCGCTGATGGTGAACAGCGCGGCACCGACGACGGTCACGTCGATGCCGTTCATGACCATCGCGGTGACGTACACCGCGATGATCGCGAATTCTTTCCGTCGCACGGAAACGGAGACAGTGGCGGCGTCCAGGCTCATCGGGCGGTCCGCAGATCGTGCGACTGAAGACTGAGAGGACGCATGTCCGTCCACGAACTCTCAATGAAATCAGCGCAGTCCGCGCGCCCGGCGTTCGCCAGGGCCACGGTCCACCCAGCCGGTACGACCGCGAAGGCCGGCCACAGCGAGTGCTGCCCCTCGCCGTTCACCAGGACGTGGAAGCTGCCGTCCGGATCGTCAAAAGCCTGCTTCACGACATTTCCTTACGAAGGTGATCGATGATGAGCGCGCCGATCGCAGCGATGGGCTGAGGCTGCGTCATGTCCTTGTGGGTGCACGCGATGTCGTGGTTGACCAGTGCACCGGTTACGTGCGGCTGCCAGCAGTCGGCGGTCAGCGTGTCGTCGATCGTGTCGACGGTCGCGCGGAAGAAGAGGACGTCCCCGTCGTACGTGCCGGTGTCGTGTGTCCGAACCAGGCTGTTCGTATTGAGGTAGACGTCCCGCAGCGCGGTGATCTTCTCGGCCGACAGCCCGGCGAGCGGGGAGCCTTCGTCACGCAGGATCTCCGACACCTGCTCCAGGGTGGTCGCGGTGCCGAAGGCCTCCGGGCCGTGGCCGCCCATGGCGAGCAGGGCTTCAAGCGCTTCCGGTTCGTCGGAGGCCGGCAGGGGCCGCAGGCCTTCGGCCGGATAAGCGTCGAGTACGGCGAGCAGCGCGACTTCCTGACCCGCGGACCGCAGTTGCACCGCGATCTCGTGGGCGATGATGCCGCCGGTGGACCAGCCGAGCAGGTGGTACGGGCCGTGCGGCTGCGCGCCGCGCAGTCGGTCCACATATTCGGCCGCCAACTCCACGAGAGATTCCGGCAATTCGACCGGGTGCGACACTCCGCGCGCTTGCAATCCGTACACCGGACGTTCCCGCTCCAGGTGGCGCAGGAGTCCCGCGTAACACCAACTGAGCCCTCCTGCCGGGTGGACGCAGAACAGCGGCGGCAGTTCGCCGTACGGCCGTAGTGGCAGCAGCACGTCGAGGGGGTCCTGGCCGCTGTCGAGGCTGGTGGCCAGTGCCGCCACGGTGGGGTTGGCGAACAGCGTGGCGATGGTCGGCGCGACACCGAGGGTGTCGCGGACCCGGGCGAGCAGGCGGACGGCGAGCAGCGAGTGGCCGCCCAGGTCGAAGAATCCATCGTCGATGCCGACACTGCCGTAACGGACATTGTCGTGACCAGCGCTGTCGGGACCGGCACTGTCGAGACCGAGGACTTCCGCGAACAGCCCGCACAGGACTTCCTCGCGCGGCGTGCGCGGGCCACGGCCGGTCACGGTGACCTCCGGGGCCGGAAGTGCGGCCTTGTCGAGTTTGCCGTTGGCCGTGAGCGGCAGTCGCCCGACGGTCACGACGGCGGAGGGCACCATGTGCCCGGGAAGCGAACGGGCCGCGTGGGCGCGCAGATCCGCCGGATCAACCGTGCCGACGACGTAGCCGACCAGGCGCTTGTCGCCCGCCCGGTCCTCGCGGACGATCACCGCGGCCTGGGCGACGTCCGGGTGGCTGGCCAACGCTGCCTCGACCTCGCCGAGTTCGATCCGGAATCCGCGGATCTTCACCTGGTGGTCGGCGCGGCCGAGGAAGTCGAGGGTGCCGTCCGTACGCCACTTCGCCAGGTCACCGGAGCGGTACATCCGCGATCCGGGCTCGGTGAATTCCTGGCCGAACGGGTCCGCGATGAAGCGCTCCGCGGTCAGCGCGGGGCGTCCCAGGTAGCCCCGGGCGAGCCCGGCTCCGGCCACGTACAACTCCCCCGCAACGCCCGGGGGGACCGGTCGCAGCGAACCGTCGAGCACATAGACGCGCAGGTCGGGGATGCCCCGCCCGACCGGGGAGCCGTTCGACGCGCGGTTCAGTGCCTCGTAGGTCACGTGCACGGTCGTCTCGGTGATGCCGTACATGTTCACCAGGCGCGGTGCGTCTTCCGCGTGCCTGGCGTACCAGGGCACGAGCTTCGCGGTGTCCAGCGCCTCGCCGCCGAAGACGACGTAGCGCAGGTCCAGCGGCCCACCGGTGTCCGCCTGCGCCAACTGGTAGAAGGCAGAAGGGGTTTGGTTCAGGACCGTCACCCGCTCGTCGGCGAGCAGCGACAGGAACCGGTCCGGGTCGCGGCTGACCGCGTGCGGAACGACGACAAGCCGGCCGCCGTAGAGCAGTGCGCCCCACAGCTCCCACACGGAGAAGTCGAAGGCGTACGAGTGGAACAGCGTCCAGACGTCGTCCTGGCCGAAGTCGAACCAGTGGTCAGTCGCGGTGAACAGCCGCAGCACGTTGCGGTGCGGGATGACAACGCCCTTGGGCTTGCCGGTGGAGCCGGACGTGTAGATGACGTAGGCCGGGTGGTCCGGGTGGACGTCCACAACCGGTGGTTCGTCGGCCTCGTCGGTCCCGAGCGGCAGGTGTTCGCCGCCGACTACACACACGGGCTGTGCGTCGGCGAGCATGTAGGCCAGCCGGTCGGCGGGGTAGGCCGGGTCGAGCGGCAGGTAGCCGGCGCCGGACTTCAGGACACCGAGCAGGGCCACGACGATGTCGGGCGTACGGGGAAGTGCCAGAGCGACCAGGCGTTCAGGCCCCGCGCCCTGTGCGACGAGCCGGTGCGCGAGGCCGTTGGCCCGTCTGTCGACCTGGGCGTACGAGAGTTCCGTACGCACGCCTGACTCAGGGTCGGTGTAACTGACTGCGACGGCTTCGGGCGTGCGCCTGGCCTGGGCGGTGAACAGTTCGTGGAGCAGGTCGTCACCGTCGGTGACCGCACCGATGGGCGTGTTCCAGTCGACCAGGATCCGGGAGAGTTCTGCTGTGCCGAGGAGGTCCACCGCGCTTACCCGCACGGTTGGTTCGCTGACAACGGTGTCCAGGAAGCGGACCAGCCGGTGGGCAAGCGACTCCGCGGCCGGGTGGTCGAAGAGGTCCGCGGAGTACTCCAGGAACCCGGTCAGCCCGCCCTGGCCCGGCAGTTCCGCGAGGTTGACCGTCAGGTCGAACTTCGCCGAGCCGGTGGTGAACGGCCGGATCCCCCCGGTCAGTCCCGCCAGGTCGAGGTCTTCTGACGGAGTGTTCTGGAAGGCCAGCATCACCTGGAACAGCGGGTGCCGGCCGGCCGAACGGGCCGGGTTGAGGACCTCAACCAGCCGTTCGAAGGGGACTTCCTGGTGCGCGAACGCCGCCAGATCGGCCGTGCGGACCCGGTCGACGAGTTCGGCGAACGTCGGATCCCCGCTGACGTCGGCGCGCAGGACGAGGGTGTTCACGAAGAACCCGACGAGGTCGTCGAACGCCGGGTCGTGTCGGCCGGCGACGGGGGTGCCGATCGGGATATCCGGACCGGCGCCGAGCCTGGACAGCAGGGCGGCGAGGGCGGCCTGCACCACCATGAAGGTGGACGCGCCCTCACTGCGGGCGAGTTCGGCGATCCGGGCGTGCAGCGTGCTGTCGATGGTGAGATCGGCTGAGCCGCCCCGGGCGGTGGGCTGCGTGGGGCGCTGACGGCACGTCGGAAGTGTCAACTCCTCCGGCAGCGCTTCGAGTTCCTTCACCCAGAAGTCGAGTCCCGCGGCGCTCGCGGGCACCGGCGACAGGGCGACGTCCGCGTACTGCACGGGCAGTGGAGCCCACGCGGGTTCCGCACCGGCGGTCCTGGCCCGGTAGGCGGTCGACAGATCCCGCACGAGCGGGCCGACGGACCAGCCGTCCGCGGCGATGTGATGCAGGGTCACGAGGAGCGTGTGCTCATCGGATCCGGTCTTGTACAGCACGGCGCGCAAAGGCAGTTCACGGGACAGATCGAAGACCTGCCCGGCGACTTCGCGCATCGCCGCGTCCAGATCCGCTGCCGCGATCGGCACAACCGGGAGGCCGGGAACGACGTCGTCCAGGACCAGCTGGTACGGCTCGCCGTCCGCCTCCGCGTAGACCGTACGCAGGACTTCGTGCCGGGTGACGACGTCGCCCAGCGCGGCGCGCAGTGCGGTTTTGTCCAGTGGGCCGGTCAGTTTCAGCGCGAGCGGGATCGTGTAGGCCGCGCCGGCGGAACCCATCCGTTCCAGGAACCACAGCCGGCTCTGCGCCGGGGAGAGGGGGATGCGTGCCGGGCGCGGCTGCCGGCGTACGGAGGTTGCCGCCGCACCCCCGAGCACCAGACCGTCAGCGATCCCGGCCACTGTCGGGCGTTCGAAGACCCGCCCGATGGTCAGTTCCGCGCCGATCTGCCGGGCCCGGACGACAAGCCGTGCCGCGAGCAGCGAATGACCGCCGAGGTCGAAGAAGTCGTCGTCGATGCCGACCGCCGCCACGGAGAGGACTTCGGCGAAGATTTCGCACAACAGGACTTCGACCGGCGTACGGGGTTCCCGCCCGCCGCCGCCGACCAGGACGGGCGCGTGAGCGTCGCTCGCGAGTGTCTTCCGGTCGACTTTGCCGTTCGGGGTGAGCGGCAGTTCTGCCAGCACGACCACCGCGGACGGGACCAGCGGGGCGGGGAAGTTCTCCCGTACATGGTCACGGACCTGAACGCTGTCGGCCGGACCGACCACATAGCCCACGAGGCGTCGCTCGCCACCGTCTTCGCGGACGACAGCGGCGGCCTGGACCACACCGGGGTGGGACAGCAGCCCCGCTTCGACCTCGCCGAGTTCGATGCGGAAGCCGCGGATCTTCACCTGGTCGTCGGCCCGGCCGAGGATCTCCAGGGCACTGCCGTGCCGGGCCAGGTCGCCTGTCCGGTACATCCTGGATCCGGACGGGCCGTACGGGTCGGCGACAAAGCGCTCCGCGGTGCGGACAGGCTGGTTCAGATAACCCCGGGCCAGGCCGGCACCGGCGAGGTACAGCTCACCGACACCGCCGGGGGCCACCGGACGCAGTGCGCTGTCCAGGATGTACCCGCGTGTTCCGTCGATCGTCGAACCGCCGTCGCCGTCCCAGACGTAGGCGTCCACGGTGGCTTCGGTCGGGCCGTACAGGTTCAGCGCCACCGTGCCCGGCAGTTCGTTCAGCGCCTTCCACAGTGCCGGCGGGACGGCTTCGCCGCCGACGACCGCGAAGGCCGGCGCGTGCTCGCCCAACGCGCCTGATTCCAGGACCTGTTGCCACACAGCGGGGGTCAGGTCGAGGTAGTCGACGCGGTGCTCGGCCGCGTACCGCCCGACCGCGTCCGGGTCCCGGTAGGTCTCATCGTCCAGGATGTGCAGCTCGTGTCCGTGCAGCAGCCACAGGAGCGGGTCCCACGACGCGTCGAAGGAGAACGAAGCCGTGTGCGCGACCCGCAGACGGTCGCGGCAGGCGCGTTCCCCGTGACTGTGGAAGAGGTTCACCAGCGACCTGTGCGTGAGCACAACGCCCTTGGGCGTGCCGGTGGATCCGGAGGTGTGGATGATGCACGCGGCATCGTCAGGGCGGACCGGGACGGGGTGTCCTTCGATCCCGTCCTCAAGTTCGGCGAGGTCGGAGATCACGTACACCGGCTCGGTGTCCTCCACCATCAGCGCAAGGCGGGCCGCCGGGTAGGCCGGGTCGAGCGGCACGTAGGTCGCTCCCGACCTGAGCACTCCGAAGACCGCCGCGACGAGGTCGTGCCCGCGTGGCAGTGTGACGGCCACCGTGGTCCCGGGCCTGGCTCCCTTGGCGGCGAGCGCACGGGCGATGCGGGTGGCCCGTACGTCCAGGGCCGCCCAGGTGACGCGCTGGTCGCCGACCACAACGGCGACTGTGTCGGGGGTGTGGGAGGCCTGGACGGACAGCAGGTGGTCGACGGTCACGTCGCCGCCACGGAGGTTCGCCGTGGTGAAGTCGCGGCTGCCGGAGATCCTGAAGCTGTTCATCTTCAGGTCGATGCGGGCCAGCGGGAGGCCGGTGCCGCCCTCGGTGAGTTCCGTCAGGAGTCGCCCGAACCGGTCGGTGTGCGCCACGAGTTCCGTATCCCCGTACAGATCGGGATGGCCGTCCAGGTCTATCCGCAGACCGCCGTCCTCAACAGCGATGTTGAACGCCAGATCGTCCACAGGGCCGGCGGAGACACTGTGGACAGTCCCGACGGCACCCGCGAAGTCCAGCGTCTGCCGGAACGGCATGATGTTCACAACCGGGCCGAACAGCCGCCGTCCGCCGCCGAGCAGTTTGAGGTCGCGCCGGAGGTCTTCGCCCCGGTAGCGCTGGTGTCTGCGCACCTGGCGCACCTCGGTGACGACCTCGCGCAGCAACTCACCCACCGTTGTCGCGGGTTCGGTCCTGAGCCGGAGCGGCAGCACGTTCATGGACATCGACGGCGTACGGAGCCCTGCCGCGCCGACGCGCGCTGACAGGGGGAGTCCGAGGACGACCTCGTCGCCGTCGGTCATCCGGTGCAGGTAGGCGGCGGTGGCCGCGAGCAGGACATCGGCCCAGGTGGCGCGGGACGCGCGGCCGAGTTCTTCGAGCGAGGCCCGGGTTCCGGTGTCGAGCCGCAGGGTGGAGCGGCGGAAGCCGTGGGAGACCGGCGCGGAGCGTGCCGACAGTGAGGCAACGTCAGGAAGGTTCGAAAAACGCTGATTCCAGTAAGCCGCGTCCTGGGTGTGCTGCGCGGAGGCGCGGTACTCAGCCTCCTGGTCCAGGAGGTTCGTGAGCTGGAATCCGCTGACCCGACCGCTCCGGGTCCGGCCCTCGCCGGCCGACACCCGCACCGGGAACGAGCCGGTGCGGTCAAGGGTTTCCATGGCCTGGGGGCCGCTGAAGGCGGCAAGTGCCCGCATGGCGCTCAGGGCGACCTGGTCCTGGGTGTCGCAGAGGGCCGAGTAGGCCTCGGCGACCCTCTTGGTCACCAGTGCGAAACCGTAGCCGTCCAGCGCGACGTGGTGCACGCGCAGCCACCACAGCCAGCCGGCGGGACCGACCCGGTAGAGAGCGGTCCCGTAGACCTGCCCGGCGCGCGGGTCGACCGGCACGGCCAGCTCGGCGCGCATCGCGGAGACGGCTTCCGCATAGGGCAGTTCGAGCACCGGCAGATGCGGGACCACCGGGCCGTCGAGGATCTGCGTCGGAGCGTCGCCGCTGTCGTCTATTCGCAGTGCGAGGGCCTCCGTGTCGGCGAAGACCTGCCGGACGGCCTCCGCGAACAGCGCGGGGTCGATGTCCCCGTTGATCTCGATGTATTCGCCGGCGCTGTAGACCGGATTCGCCGGGTCCAGGCTCTGGGCGAACCACAGGCCGCGCTGGGCCCCGGTCAGCGGGAGCCGGGTGGTGGCGCTGGTTCCACTTCTGCTGGTGATCATGACAGGACCGTCCACCAGCCGTTGAGTGTCGGGGTCTCCGCGAGGTCGGCGAAGTCGACGTCGCGACCTCCGGAGCGCCAGCGTTCGACCAGGGTCATCACCCGGATGGAGTCCAGGCCCCAGAGCGTGAGGTCGTCGTCGAAGCCGAGCCCGGCAGCGTCCTCCTGGAGCAACTCGGCGACAGATGTGCGGAGTTCGGCCAGGGTCTTTGGAACGGCACTCACTTCGGCTCCTTCAGCGTCAGAAGAACTTCGTCGGTTGTTGTCACGACGCCGCAGCAACCGGCCACCCAGGCCAGGGCCTCGGTGTGCTGACGCTGGGTGAAGTCCGCTACGGCGTCGGCCACCACAAACGGCTGGATGTCCCGCATGAAAGCGTCGGACGCGGTCAGCCGGACCCCGATGTGCGCGTACACCCCGACGATGACCAACTGGTCGCGGCCGTCCATCAGCCGGGCCAGGCCGGTGCCGATGAAGGCGCTGTACTTCCACTTCACCAGGCGGATGTCGCCGTCCACCGGGGCGAGTTCGTCCACGATCGCCTCGACCTGCGGGTCCGCGGGCATGCCGGGGCCCCAGAAGTCGAGCTCCAGGCCGCGCTCGGCAGGCGTGTGGCCGCCGGTCTTCCCGGTGTAGACGACGGGCACACCGAGCGCCCGGCACTGCCCGGCCAGCCGGGCGATGTTCCGCACAACTCCTGCGACGGGTTCGGCGGCGCGCTCATAGCGGGAGAGGAAATGCTCCTGCATGTCGTGGATCAGCAGGACCGCGCGCGCGGGGTCCGGGGTCCACGGCACCCGGTTGCCGGGGAGGTCCGCGGGAATACCGTACGGCGGAATCTTCGGGATGCTCACGCGGTCTCCATCCCGGACAGTGCGGCGCGCAGGTCCTTGCGGCTGGTCTTGCCGACGCCGGTGTACGGGAAGGACTCCACAAAGCGCACCCGGTCGGGGATCTTGTACGCGGCGATGCCGCGGTCCCGGACGAAGGCCTTGAGCTGCGGAACCGAAACCGTGCGGTCTGGTCGCAGGATCACGAACGCGCAGGTGCGCTCGCCGAGGTAGGCGTCCGGGACGGCGACCACGGCCGCGTCGTGCACGTCGGGGTGCGCGAGGAGGTGGTTCTCGACCTCCTCGGCGGCGATCTTGTCGCCGCCGCGGTTGATCTGGTCCTTGGCCCGGCCCTCAACGACCAGGTGACCGGTGGGGGTCATCCGGACGAGATCGCCCGTCCGGTAAAAACCGTCGCCGGTGAAGGCGTTCACGTTGTGCGCGGCGGCCCGGTAGTAGCCGCGGATCGTGTAGGGCCCGCGGGTGAGCAGGTGGCCGACTGTCCCGGCGGCCACGGGCTGGTCCTTGTCGTCCACGATCCTGATCTCGTCGTCGGGTGAGATCCGGCGGCCCTGAGTGGCCGTCACGATGTCGTCCGGGTCGTCGTCCCGGGTGTAGTTGACGAGGCCTTCGGCCATCCCGAAGACCTGCTGGAGCCGGCAGCCCAACTCGGGCCGTACCCGCCGGGCGGCTTCCTCCGCGAACTTCGCGCCGCCGACCTGGAGGCTCTGGAGTGAGCCGAGATCGTACGGAGTACGGTCCGCGTCGAGCCACAGCAGGGCCAGTGGCGGCACCAGCGACGTGATGGTCACCCGCTCCCGTTCGATGAGCGCGAACGCCGTCTTCGGGTCGGGGGACGGCGCGAGCACCACGGTGCCGCCCGCGTAGAGGACACCCAGCACTCCGGGCGAGCTCATCGTGAAGTTGTGGCAGACGGGCAGTGCCACGAGGTAGACGGTGCCGGCGCCCAGGCCGCAGATGTCCGCGCTGGCCCGCACGGAGTAGAAGTAGTCGTCGTGGGTGCGCGGGATCAGCTTCGGCACCCCGGTGGAGCCGCCGGAGAGCTGGAGGAACGCCACGTCGGACGCGGCGGGACCAGAAGTCAACTCACCTATAGAAGTTGGGAGTTCGAAGATCTCGCCGACGGAGGTCACTAGTCGGAGCGTCGGCACCCGGGCCTGGACTGTACGCCCCAGTGCCCGGTAGTCGAAGCCCGCCGGCTCGTCGGGGATCACATACGCGACGGCTTCGGTGACCGCGCAGAAGTGCGCGATCTCGTCCTCGCGGTGTGCCGGGAGGGCGAAGACCGGGACCGCGCCGATACGGAACAGGGCGAAGACGGTGGTGAAGTACTCCGGGATGTTGGGGAGTTGTACGACGACCCGGTCGCCGCGACTGATGCCGAGCCCGGAGAATCCAGCGGCCGTACGGTCGACAAGCGCGTCGAGTTCGGCATAGGTCCAGCGGGCGTCACCACCGACGACGGCGGTGCGGTCCCCGTAGGCCACCGCTGCGGCCCGCAGCATCTCACCGAAGGTGACGCCCTGCCAGTAGCCCTTGGCCCGGTAGCGTTCGGCGAACTCGGCCGGCCACGGGGTGAAGTCACGGCCGCTCATCGTGTCTGCTCCGGCAACGTGGCCCCCAGGCCCAGTGCGCGCAGCATCGTGCCGAACTTGGCGCTGGTCTCCGCGAGTTCCGCCGCCGGGTCGGATCCGGCGACTATCCCGGCTCCGGCGTACAGGCGTACCGAGTCCCCGCGGACCTCCGCGCAGCGGATGGTGACGATCCATTCGCCGTCGCCGCGGGCGTCGCACCAGCCGGTCATGCCGCTGTAGTAGCCACGGTCGAAGGGTTCGAGTTCGGCGATCAGCGCGCGGGCGTCAGCCGTGGGCGTGCCGCACACGGCAGGCGTCGGGTGCAGTGCTTCGGCCAGTTCGAGGACCGACACCGCGGAGTTCCGGAGAGTGCCCTCAATCCGTGTGCCGAGGTGCCACATCGTGGCCGTCCGCACCAGCGAGGGCTCAGCGGGCACCGTCAGGTCCCGGCAGTACCCCCGCAGCACCCGGGCGATGGCGTCGACGACAACGGCGTGTTCGCGGCGGTCCTTGGCGGAGCTCAGCAGGGCCGCACCGCGCGCGGCGTCTTCCGCCGGGTCCGCGGAGCGGCGGGCGGACCCGGCCAGCGGGTGCGAGACGACGGCGTCCCCGTGCTTGGAGACGAGGAGTTCGGGGCTGGCGCCGACGAGCGTCCGGTGCTCGACGGGCTGTCCGGGCGGGACAGGGCCGTCGGTCAGGTCGACGGCGAAGGTGTAGCCGCGCGGGTCCGCGTAGGCCAGCGCGCGCAGGAGTGCGGGGACGTCCACCGCCGTTTCGGTGGTGACTTCAAGGGAGCGGGCGAGGACGACCTTCTCCAACTCCCCTGCGGTGAGCCGCTGGACGGCACCCGCGACTGCTTTGGTGAAGATTCCGGGTTCCGGTTCGCAGCGCACGGAGAGCGCCCGTACGCTTTGCGGATCCGATCGTCGCGCGGGCACCGGACCAGCCCGGCCGACCGTCGCCGGGACAACAAGGCGGATCTCCGCCGCCTGGTCGAACGGCACGCTGCCGACGACGAGGGGGTCCCGGTAGCCGGCCGAGCCGGCTGCCGCGAGCAGCGCGGCCGTACGCTCGGAAAGGCTTCCGCCGGACTGCGGGACGACGCCCACCACTCCCCCGGCGAGCAGAGTCCCGCCCGGCGCGGCGAAGCAGAACGCGCCCGGCCGATAGTCGTCGAGCAGTGGCGACACCTGGGGTATCGCGCCCTGAAGGTTGCTCATGAAGGTCTGGCTCCACGGAAGTTGAAGGGCAGGTCAGGCGCGGAGCGTCGCGCCACCGTCGACGTACAGGTCGTGCATGGTGATGTGCCGGGCCCGGGGGGACGCCAGGAAGACGACGGCGTCGGCGACGTCCGCGGGGTCGGCGATGCGGCCGAGGGGGATGCCCGTACGGAATCCCGCGAGGTCGCCGCCGACGACCCGGGCCGCGCCGTCGACTCCGAGTGCCTGCTGCATCGTGGTGTCGGTCGAGCCCGGCTGGACGACGTTGCAGCGGATGCCGTGCGGGGCGAGTTCGAGGCCCAGACAGCGGGTGAAGTGGGTGGCGGCGGCCTTGGACGCGGCGTAGGCGGCGAGCCCGGCGCGGGGCACTCCGGCGGCGTTGGAGGCGACGGTGACGATCGAGCCGCTGCCGCGCGGGACCAGCCGCCGGGCCACCGCGCGGGACATGCGCATCACGCCGGTGGCGTTCACCGCGAAGGTCATGTCCCAGTCCTCGTCGGTGAGTTCGAGGACCGGGGCGGCGCGCAGGATTCCGGCGACGTTGGCCAGGACGGACACCGGGCCGAGTTCACGCTCGACCCGCCCGACGGCGGCTTCGACTGCGGCCGGGTCGGTCACATCGGCCGGCACGGCCAGCGCTTGCGGACCGATCGCGCGCAAGGTCTCCCGTACGCCGTCTTCGTCGGTGTCGAGCAGCGCCACCAACGCTCCGTCTGCGGCGAAGGCCGCGGCGACCGCGGCGCCGATCCCCCCGGCCGCTCCGGTGACCATGACGACGCGGTCCATGCACCCGCCCCTTCTGTTTGCGCTTTTGTTGGCGGTGAATTTAGTTAGGTAAGGCTTACCTTAGTTCGTAAAGGGCCGTCAACTGACAGGTGTCATGAAGTGGCGGACGGACAGGCAGCGGAACCGGCTTGCGGCGGTGGCCTGAAACCACCCTCCGCCGGGAAAACACCTGACCCACGGCCCACCCCGGGCATAACGTCGGACGTGATGGCTACAACAACCGCTTCCTCGCCGGTAGAGCCCACAGAGCCTCCCGACCGGAGAACTCCACAAGGCAGCCCGCAAAACCCCGGGGCAACAGGCGGACAAGCCCCCACGATCCGCACACTGCGGCGGCTCAGCCCGTACGTCCGCCCGGTCCGCCTCCGGCTGATGCTCTCCGCGGCCATGTCGCTGACCGCGATGGTCTGCGGCCTGCTCATCCCGCTGGTGATCGAAAAGATCGTGGACGGCCCGGTCGCCGCCGGGGACACCGGCGGCATCTGGCCATGGGCACTGCTCGTCCTCGCGCTCAGCGTGTTCGAAGCCCTCCTCTTCGGGGCACGCCGTCTGGTCACCGCCAAACCGCTGCCGAAGGTCGAGGCGCGCATGCGCGCTGACCTCTACCTGCACCTCCAGACCCGCCCGGTCGCGTTCCACGACCAGTGGCAGTCAGGGCAGTTGCTGTCCCGCGCGACCAACGACCTGTCGCACATCCGGATGTTCCTCGGGTTCGTGCTGATCTTCCTGTTCGTCAACGCGGGCACGTTCATCGTCGGCATGGCCCTGCTGGTCAGCATCAACTGGCAGCTGGCGCTGGTGATCCTGGCCGCTTCGCTGACGCTGATCCCCTCGATGTACTTCTTCGACCAGCGCTACCGCGTCCTCACCCGCCGGGCCCAGGACCAGGTCGGCGACCTGGCGACAATCAGCGAGGAGTCGATCCTCGGCATCCGGATCCTCAAGTCGTTCGGCCGCCACCGCTCGATGGAGCGTCAGTTCAAGTCCCTGGCAACCCGGTTGCGCGGAACTGAACTCCGCAAGGTGCGGATGCTCTCCTACATGTGGGCGGCCACCGTCGCCCTGCCGGAGATCGGCATCGGCACCGCCCTCTACCTGGGAATCCGCGGCGGGGACAACACCGCCGGCGAACTCATCGCCTTCTTCAGCATCGTGCTGCTCCTGCGCTGGCCGATGGAGTCCCTGGGCTGGCTGCTCGCCAGCACCACCGACGCGGCGGCGGCCACCGCGCGGTTCTTCGACGTCATGGACGCGAACGGGCGCATCCCGGAACCGACAGATCCAGTGGAACTTCCGACGGCCACCGGGCGGCTCGAATTCGACGGCGTGCACTTCCGCCACCCCGACACGGACCCTGGTGCTGCGGACATCCTGCGCGGCGTCGACCTGGACATCCGCCCCGGCGAGACCATCGCGCTGGTCGGCGGCACGGGCAGCGGCAAGACCACCCTCACCGCACTGGTCCCCCGCCTCTACGACGTGACCGCCGGCCGGATCAGGCTCGACGGCGTGGACCTCCGGGACCTCCCGGTGCGCCGCCTGCGGGAACTCGTGTCGGTGGCCTTCGAAGACTCGATCCTGTTCAGCGCCAGCGTGCGGGAGAACGTCCTGCTCGGCTTCCCCGACGGAACCGACGAGGACGTACGGAGGGCTCTCGGCATCGCGCAGGCCGACTTCGTCGACGACCTTCCGTTCGGGCTGGACACGCGCATCGGCGAAGAAGGCCTCAACCTCTCCGGCGGGCAGCGCCAACGCCTCGCGCTGGCCCGCGCGGTGGCGGCCAGACCCGCGTTCCTGGTTCTGGACGATCCCTTGTCAGCGCTCGATGTCCACACCGAGGCGCTTGTCGAGGCTGCCCTGCGGCGGGTGCTGGCCACCACCACCGCACTGGTCGTCGCCCACCGGCCCAGCACCGTCCAACTCGCAGACCGGGTGGCCGTGTTGCTGGACGGCCGGATCACCGCCGTCGGCACGCACAGCGAACTCCTGGCCACGGACGAGCACTACCGGCACCTGATGTCCTCGGAGGCTTCGTGAAACCTGAAGAAGCGGACGAAGCCGAGATCCAGTCCTGGCGCGGCGTCAGCCCCCGGGCCGGCGACGCCGATTCGGAGGCAGAGGACTCCGGGAGCGTGACCACCGGGGAGGCCACGGCCGGGGACAACGGCTCCCGCCGCCTCCTGGGGTCACTCCTGGCCCCGCACAAGGCCGCCACCGCACTGCTCGCCGTACTCGCCGTTGTCGAGCAACTGTGCCTGCTCGCCGGGCCGTTGCTCATCGGCCTCGCCATCGACAAGGCCCTGCCCGACTCCCGGGACGGCGACCACTCAACCCTCACCGTGCTCGCCGGCGCCTATCTCCTCTGCGGCGTCGGCGCGGCGCTGGCCAAAACCGTCTTCCTGCGCCTGGCCGCCCGCATCGGCCAGGACATCCTGCTCGACCTGCGCCGCCGGGTCTTCGACCACGGCCAGCGCCTCAGCCTCGACTTCCACGAGCGCTACACCTCCGGACGGCTGATCTCCCGCGCCACCAGTGACATCGACGCGCTGCGGCAGCTGCTCGACATGGGCCTGGACGGCCTGGCGGCGGCGCTGCTCACTGTTGTGTTCTCCACCGTGGTGCTGCTGTTCCTGGACCTGCCACTGACGCTCATCGTGCTCGTCGGGTTCATTCCGGTGGGCTTCGCCGTGCACTGGTACCGCACCCGGTCCCGCATGGCGTACCGCCGCACCCGCACCACCACCGCGGCGCTGATCGTGCAGTTCGTCGAGTCGGTCAACGGCATCCGCGCGGTGCAGGCGTTCCGCCGCGAGCCGCGCAACGGCCGGATCTTCGCGACGCTGAACCGGCGCCACGCGGAGGCGACCGCGGACACGATGCTGCTGTTCGCGAAGTTCGTGCCGACCGTACGGCTGACCGGGTCGCTGTCCGTGCTCGCGGTCCTCGTCGTGGGTGCCTACCGGACGGCGGGCGGCGGGCTGGCGCTCGGTGTGCTCGCGGCCTTCCTGATCTACCTGCGGCGGATGTACGACCCGCTGGACCAACTGGCCATGTTCCTGAACACCTACGAGTCGGCGACCGCAGCGCTGGAGAAGCTCTCCGGCCTACTGGATGAAGAGCCGGGGGTCCCGGAGTCTCCCGCACCTGCCGGACTGCCGCCTGGTGCGGGATCCGGACGCACCGTCACTTTCGACGCGGTCTCCTTCGCCTACGCCGGGGGCTCGACGGTGCTACACCCGTTCGACCTGACGATCCCCACCGGACAGACGGTCGCGGTGGTCGGCGCGACCGGAGCCGGAAAGTCCACGCTGGCCAAGCTGCTGGCCCGGTTCTACGACCCCTCGGCGGGCTCCGTGCGGTTGGACGGCACGGATATCCGGGACCTGTCCACGCCGGTCCTGCGGCGCGAGATCACGATGATCACGCAGGAGTCGTTCCTCTTCTCCGGCTCCGTCGCGGACAACATCGCCCTCGGCCACCCCGACGCGACCCGCGAAGAGATCGAAGACGTCACCCGGACGATCGGGGCGTACGAGTTCATCGCCGCGCTCCCCGAGGGCTTCGACACGGACGTCCGCAAGCGCGGCGGGCGACTCTCCTCCGGACAGCGGCAACTCGTAGCATTCGCACGGGCGTTGCTGGCCGACCCCGCCGTACTGATCCTGGACGAGGCGACTTCGTCGCTGGACGTCCCCGGCGAACGGGCCGTCCAGCACGCGCTGGCCACCGTGCTCCAGGGCCGTACGGCGGTCATCATCGCGCACCGCCTCTCGACGGTGGAGATCGCCGACCGCGTCCTGGTGGTCGCCGACGGCCGCATCGTGGAGGACGGCTCACCGGCCGGACTGATGTCCACGAACAGCCGGTTCAGCGGGCTGCACGAAGCCTGGCAGGAGACGCTGGCCTGACGGGCCTGTGCTGCGCTTGATCCGGTGACGGATCACCTAGCCACCCCGCCGCGCGGACATCCACCACGGCACACAGGATGGTCGATACACAGTCGATCTTCCTAAGGCAGGAGCCGAGATGGCACGTGACCGGAATAAGCACCAACCGGCCCAGCCTCAGCAGGGCCGATCGCAGAAAGGCCGGCCCCAGCAGGGCGGCACAACCGGAACCGGAACCTCCGCCCGGGGCAAAGCCCTCGTCGCCGAGTTCCTCAAAGTCCACAAAGCGATCCGCGAGGAGTTGGCCCACCTGCGCAGCCTCGCCGAAAGTGTGGCGAACGGCACCCCCGGCAAGGAGGTGCACGCCAGGGTCGCGAAGCTGTCCGCCACCACACGGCTGAAGTCCTTGCAGGTCAACTGCATGACTTACTGCGGTTTTGTCCACTCGCACCACAACAACGAGGACCTCAACCTGCTGCCGTCCGTACGCCGGACCGTTCCTGAGCTGACCGGCGACGTCCGCCGCCTGGAGCGGGACCACCGCAAAGTCTCCGACCTGCTCGACCAGGTCGAGGGCACGGCCCGCGGACTCATCGACACCGAGGAGTTGCGGCCCCGCCTCGTCGCCCTGCTCACCGAGCTGGCCGACCTGCTGCTCGAACACCTCGACTTCGAGGAGAAGCGGATCGTTCCGGTGATCCGTACGTGGCAGAACTGGCCCTGGATCCGCTGAGCTGGGGTCGCTGACAGCCTTTTGGCCGGACTGTACGGAGCTGGTCAACCCTGGTGCTGCGCACCGAACTGGACACCGCAGCGGTCCTGGGCCAGCGCCCGCTGGAGTTCGGGGGCGACGCCCAGATGGGGGAGATCTCGGCGTTCGGCGACCTCTTCGATGAGAACCTGCGGATCCTGCACGCGGCCGGGATCGACCCCGTCGTGGGTTAGCCGGGACTGCCGCGGCTGCAATGGGCCGACGCAGGAGGCTGGTTGCCGGGAACGCCCCCACCGTCAAGGCTAGTTTCACTAGCATGAGCTGAGGTGTCGGTGTGTCGGGGGCCCGCCGCGCCGGCTTGCGGCGCGGCCCCTTGGAGCCGGGAGCCCCCGTTGATCCTCTGGTTAGCCATTGCTGCGTTCGGCGTGATCCTGCGTCAGGCGGACCGCTGGTGGAACATGCGCCGTCGCCCGCACACCGCCACCCTCGCCCAGGCCATGGCCCTGCAGCGCCAGCGCGCCAACAACATCACCCCCGCCCTGCTCCTGCTGGGCCAGTGGGTGCAGGTCCTGGGCTGGTGGGGCATCGCCGCCCACGGGGGCCCGCTCGGCTGCGCGGTGGCATCGGTGGCGGTGGCGGTGCAGTTGCGGCACCTGCAGGAGGTCTCGCACTTCGCCGTGCACGGCGTTCTGGCCCGCAGCGCCCGCGTCGGCAACCTGCTGAGCGAAACCCTGGTGCACCACCCGCTGGGTTTCGTCCCGGTGCCGATACGCCGCCAGCGGCATGTCCGCGACCACCACCCCAACGCCACCACGGAGGGGGCCGACCCCAACCTCACCGACCTCCACCAGGCCGGGTTGCGCCCCGGGGTGGGACGCCGACGCTTCGCCCTGGCCCTGCTCCAGCCGCTGACAGCACGCGGCCTGACCGCCACCCTGGCCTCCCTGGCGGCGAACCTGCGCCCGCGGCGGGGCTCGTACCTGCGTGCGGCGGCCTTCCTGACGGTAGCCGCCGGCGCGTACCTGGTGGGCGGCTGGACCGTCCTGGTGGTGGGCTGGGTGGTCCCTCGGGTGCTGCTGTACCCGCAGTTCGCATGGATGAGCCTGCTCGTGGAGCACACCTGGTTCGACCCCACCGCCCTAGCCGGTCCCCCCGCCGTGGTGGAGGCCGGGCGCTGCCTACGGCTGTACCCGCGCAACCGCTTCCTGGCCGCGCTGGCTGCCACGACCTGGCTGCCCTACGGCGACCTGCACCACTACGCCCACTCCGCCCACCCCGCCGTGCGCTGGAACTACCTCCCCGCACTGGAACGCCACCTGGGCCACCCCCACTACACCCCGGCCGGGCTCCTGCTCGGCTCCTCAGCCGTGGTCACCCGCCACCGCCGAGCCTTGGCCGCGCCCGTCACGGCCAACCTCCCCGCAATCGCAGGTGCCTCCCGGACCCGGTGATCTTCAGACGACGAAGTCAGTGTTCGAAGCCAGCGGCCGTCGAGCGGACCGGTTGGCGGGAGCGCGCGGCGAACTTGCACGGCAAGATCGTCCAGGCCCTCCGGCTCGCTCGCGCCGGCGGCGACGTCCAGCTGGGCTGCTATGTCCTGACCACGATGACCATGCAGTCGCTCCTGCGCGGGTTCGCCGGCGAGGCCGTCGATATGGCCCAGGGCGCCTATGCGCGGGCGAAAGGCCAGGCGGTGCCCCGGGTGCTGGCATTCACCAAGCTGATCGAGGCCCGCGCTCACGCCCGCGAGAACGACCCCCGGGCCGCCTCCCGGGCCCTGGCCGCCTCCGAGACGCTGCTGGAACAGGCGAAGCACGACAGTGGCGACGAGCCCGCGTGGATCGACTTCTATCACCATGCCCGTCTGTCCGCGGACGCCGCCGAGGTGTTCCGCGACCTGAAGAACCCCAAGGCCGCCCTGGCCTGGAACCAGCGGGCCGCCGCCATGCCGTCAGGTGTCTTCACCCGCTCGGTGGGCATGCGCCTGGCCATCGTGGGAACCGCCCACCTCCAGGCCCACGACCTCGACCTCGACCACGGCCTCGAACTCGGCCACCGGTCCGTCGACATCCTCTCCCGCGTCCAGTCCAGCCGGGCCCTGGACTACGTCCGCGAGTTCAACACCGCCCTGACCCCCTGGCGGCGCGAGCCGGCCGTGCGCGAATTCGTCCAGCGAACCCGCAAGGAACTCGGCGTCGCCGCCTGATGGTTCAACCGGCGGGCGGCTGAGGCTGGGTGGGCAGGATGCGGACGACGGGGTCGGGCGCCGTCAGCTGTTGCCGAAGCTGCCGGTTCTCCAGGGTCAGCTGATTGACCACCCTGACGAGGGCTTCGCGGTCAGCCCGCAGTTCGGCAAGTTCCTCCTGGCCCGCCGCGCGGAGTCCCTTGAGCTTCACGATCTGCTTGCGCAAGCGCACTTCGACGTCGCTCGGCTGGCCCCGCTCTTTGACCTTGTCGTAGAAATCGTTCTTCAGATCCAGGTGTCGTTGGGTGAGCGCGTTGCGGGGACGTCCGCCTCGGCGGCCAGAGCCACGACGGTCAGGGCGCCGTTGGAGCGTTCGGGGGCGCCGGCCAGGACGCGATCCATCGCGGCTCGGATGCGGTCGCGTTCGTCGAGGGCCGGGCTCACTGGTCATCCTCCTTGAGAGTGATGCGGGTCTGATGGTGCCGGTCGGCGGCTTCCTTCAGCCGACTGGCAGTCGCCCGCAGTCGCTTGGCTGTGACTTTGGTCGGCAAATGGTAGACATCGCGGGCACGGAACAGCAGACGGTCACACCCCCGGCAGACCCCACGCCCGCGCGACCAGTTCGTACGACGTCATCCGGGCGTCGTGCCCGTACACATTGCTGATCACCATGAGCTCGTCCACGCCCATGCGGTCCACCAGCTCGTTCATCCCGGCCTTGATCTGCGTCTCGTCGCCGACGATGTGCTCGCCCAGGTAGCTGTCGGCGAACTCGCGCTCCTGCTGCGTCCACGGATAGGCCTCGGCCTCTTCGGGCGAAGGCATCAGGCCGGGACGGCCGCTGCGCAGCTTCATCATCGCGAGCGCCTGGGAAAGCGCGAGGCGCTGTGCCGCTGCTTCAGTGTCAGCCGCGATGACACCAGCGGCGATCATCGCGTACGGCTCCTTCAGGTCCTCCGAAGGCTGGAAGGACTCGCGGTACAGCTCCAGCGCGGGCAGCGTGTTGCGGGCGCTGAAGTGGTGCGCGAACGCGAACGGCAGCCCGAGCATGCCCGCGAGGCGGGCGCTGTAGCCGCTGGAGCCGAGCAGCCAGACGGGCGGCCGGGCGGGGTTGTGCTCACCGCCCGGCTCGATGCCGGAACTCGTGCCCGGGACGGCCTGGATCCGGCGGTACGGATTCCCCTCGTTCCACTCGCCGGTGATGAAACCGACCAGTTCGCCCAGGGCCTGCGGGAACTCGTCCGCGGCTTCCGCTCCGGCCCCGCGGCGCAGCGCCGCCATGGTCACCTGGTCGGTGCCGGGGGCCCGGCCGAGACCGATGTCGATGCGGCCCGGGTGCAACGCCTGGAGGGTGCCGAACTGCTCCGCGACGATCAAGGGCGCGTGGTTGGGCAGCATGATGCCGCCGGAGCCGAGGCGGATGGTGCTGGTGTGGGCTGCGAGGTGCGCGAGCAGCACCGGCGGGGATGAGCTGGCGATGCCTGGCATGTTGTGGTGCTCGGCGACCCAGAAGCGGTGGAAGCCCCACGTTTCGGCGGCCTTGACCAGTTCGGTGCTGGTCCGCAGGGCCTGGGTGGCGTCGTAGCCGGTGCCCACCGGCGCGACGTCCAGTACGGACAGCCTGACCTCATCGCGTGTTCGCGGTCGTAGCGCCACGGTCTTGACTCCTTCGGCCCGCCTGCGGTCGCGGGACGTCCTGTCGCGGCCCAGGATGGGCCGTACGTGTTCCAGTCCGCCGACGGGCCCGCGTGGCGCTGTCGGCGTGTTCCGCCCTTGTGTCAACCAGGACGCACGTGTGTGTGTTCCATGCGGTCCGGGTGGTGGATGTCACAGGCTCCGGTACGGGAGTCCGGACTGGGATCCGCGCTGTGCTCCGAACTGGGATCTGAACTGGGATCTGAACTGGGATCTGAAAAAATATGGACAACGTACAGACAAGGCCCTTGAACCTTTCGGCGATACGCCTAGGTTGGGGGTAGTGGCCGGGTCCGACCCGGCGCCCGACAGCAGAGCCGGTTCTTCCCGCACCAAGCCACACAATCCGCTTTGGATGGGAAATCTGATGACCACTCAGCCCGATGCGCGGCCCACGACGACGACCGATGCCGGCATTCCGGCGCCCAGTGACGAGTTCTCCCAGTCGGTAGGCCCCAACGGGCCACTGCTGCTGCAGGACCACTACGTCATCCAGAAGATGGCGCAGTTCAACCGCGAGCGCGTGCCGGAGCGGGTGGTGCACGCCAAGGGCGGCGGTGCGCACGGTGTCCTGCGGGTCACCAACGACATCAGCCAGTTCACCAAGGCCGACCTGTTCCAGCCGGGCCGTGAGACGCCGATGTTCATCCGGTTCTCCACGGTGGCCGGTGAGTTGGGCTTCCCCGACACCGTGCGTGACCCGCGCGGGTTCGCGGTCAAGTTCTACACGCAGCAGGGCAACTACGACCTGGTCGGCAACAACACGCCGATCTTCTTCATCCGGGACCCCAGCAAGTTCTCGGACTTCATCCACTCGCAGAAGCGCCGGGCGGACACCCACCTGCACGACCACAACATGCAGTGGGACTTCTGGACCGGTTCGCCGGAGTCCGCGCACCAGGTGACGTTCCTGATGAGTGACCGCGGCACCCCGAAGTCGTGGCGCAACATGCACGGTTTCGGATCGCACACCTTCATGTGGGTGAACCAGGGCGGCGAGAAGTTCTGGGTGAAGTACCACTTCATCACCGAGCAGGGCATCGAGAACTTCACCGACGCCGAGGCCGGCGCGATGGCCGGCGCGGACCGCGACCACCACCTGCGGGACCTGCACAACGCGATCAAGCGCGGCGACCACCCGGCGTGGAAGCTGCACGTCCAGGTCATGCCGTTCGAGGCGGCGGCGGACTACCGGTTCAACCCGTTCGACCTGACGAAGGTGTGGCCGCACAGCGACTACCCGCTCATCGAGGTCGGCACTATGACGCTGGACCGCAACCCGGAGAACTACTTCGCCGAGGTCGAGCAGGCGTCGTTCGAGCCGTCGAACCTGGTTCCGGGGATCGGCGCCTCGCCGGACAAGATGCTCCAGGGCCGGTTGTTCTCCTACCCGGACACGCACCGCTACCGGATCGGCCCGAACTACCTGCAGTTGCCGGTGAACCGGCCGATCGTGCCGGTCCACTCGTACAACAAGGACGGGGCGATGCGGTACGAGAACTACGGCGACCCGGTGTACGCGCCGAACTCGTACGGCGGCCCGCAGGCCGACCCGGCGCTGTTCGCGGACGAGTCGTACAGCGTCACCGGCGAGATCGTCCGGTCCGCGTACCGGCTGCACGCGGAGGACGACGACTTCGGCCAGCCGGGCGCGCTGTACCGCAACGTCCTGTCGGAGACCGACCGGACGAACCTCGCGGGGAACATCGTCGGGCACATGAAGAGCGACGGCCCGGTCTCCCCGGAGATCGCGCCGAAGGTCATCGAGTACTGGACGAACGTCGACGCGGACTTGGGCTCGCGGGTGGCCAAGGGCTGGAGCGCGTAAGCCGAAGCCCGTAAGCCCAAGCCCGTAAGCCCGTAAGCCCGTAAGCCCGTAAGCGGGTCAGATCAGATCAGGTCAGGTCAGATCAGGGAAAGCAGAGAGCGCGGGGCCGCCCGGGGACAGTTCCCCCGGGCGGCCTTCGTCATTACAGGTACAGACCTGTCGCGCCCTCGTTGTCGGCCTTGAGGCGCTCCGCGGCCACCGCGTGCAGGTCCTTCTCGCGCAGCAGCACGTACATCGACCCGCGCACTTCGACCTCAAGCCGGTCCTCCGGGTCGTACAGCACCCGGTCCCCGGTCTCGATGTTGCGCACGTTCTGCCCGGCCGCGACGACCTCGGCCCACACGCACTTCTTCCCGACCTGCGCGGTGGCGGGGATGAGGATCCCGCCGCCCGAGCGCCGCTCCCCCTCGGACTCCTGGCGGACCAGGATCCGGTCGTGCAGCATCCGGATGGGCAGTTTCTCGCCCAGCGTCTCAGTGGCCTTCGGTGCGGGCTGCGGGGTGGACTTCTCAGTGGTGGGGGAACTCTCGGCGCTCACAGTCCGACAAGTTACCGGCCACAGCGCACTTGTGTGACATGGGGGCGGACCCTGTTCCCGGAACCGGCCCCGCCCCGCGCGGTCACTTCTTCTTGCGTCCCTTGAGCAGCACCACGAGCGCCACCAGGCTCACCACGCCGATGCCCAGCGGAACAAGGCGCTCCATCCGCGGCTGGCCGGTGTCCGGATCGATGACCTGCGCCCGTGCCTTGTCCTGGGCTCGCTTGGCGATGTTCGCCGGCTTGACCCGGAACACGATCTCGTCGAGCGTCCCGGCGAGGTTGTTCCGCGCCTGCTCGATCTCGGACTCGATCTGCGTGAAGCTGCGCGGGCCGTCGTTCTGCACGTTCTTAGCCTTGTCCTTCTGTTCCTGGGCCGAGCGCTCGGCCGGGGCCACCCGGGAGTGCTGTGCGGTCACGGTCACCGGCTTGCCGAGCGCGGCCCGGCCGGCCCGCTCCAGTTCCGCAGGGGTTGCCGCTTCCTGCCCGCCGCGTCCATCGATGCTCACAGCCGCCCGTCCTCTCCCGCTGCCCGACTGCCCTGACTGCCTCTTGTGCCCCAAGTCAACCAGGTCCAGCCCCATCAGTACGGCATCCGGGTGGTCCACAGGTCACGGAAGGCGTACGGAACCGGGCGCACAACGGTCGCAATCGGGCACAGCCATGCCGTACGGCAGCTCCAGGCGGTGCTTCCGCATGAGTGTGTCGTCTGAGAGGAGCTCTCGCGTGGGGCCGTCTGCGGCGATCACCCCGCCGGACAGGATCACCGAGCGCGCGCACAGTTCCAGCGCGTACGGGAGGTCGTGGGTGACCATCAGCACGGTGATGTCGAGGCTCTTGACGATGTCCGCGAGCTCCCGCCTGGAGGCGGGGTCCAGGTTGGACGAGGGCTCGTCCAGGACCAGGATCTCCGGCTCCATCGCCAGCACGGTCGCCACCGCGACCCGGCGGCGCTGCCCGAAGGACAGGTGGTGCGGCGGCCGGTCCGCGAACTCTTCCATCCCGACCTGGCGCAGCGCGGCGACGACCCGCTCGTCCAGTTCCGCGCCGCGCAGCCCCAGGTTGGCGGGGCCGAACGCGACGTCCTCCCGTACGGTCGGCATGAAAAGCTGGTCGTCGGGGTCCTGGAAGACGATCCCGACGCGGCGGCGGATCTCCTGGACGTTGGCCTTGACGACTGGAAGACCGGCCACGCGTACGGTGCCGAGCCCGCCGTCGAGGATCCCGTTGAGGTGCAGGACCAGCGTGGTCTTGCCCGCCCCGTTGGGGCCGAGCAGGGCGACCCGCTCACCTTTGGCGATCTTCAGGTCCACCCCGAACAGTGCCTGGTGGCCGTCGGGGTACGCGTAGGCCAGGCCTTCGATCTCAAGCGACGCCGTCATGTGTTCAGCCCTTTCACCCGGTCAGCCGACCAATCGCGCGCAAAACCAGCTCACCTGGTCAGCCAAACAGTCGTGCGCACAACCATCTCACCTGGTCAGCCATGCGGCCGTGCACACCAGGGCCGCCGCGACCGGCAGCAGCACAGCCTGTCGCCACTGCGCGGCAGCGGCCCGTACGTCCACGGTCTGGGGCATCACGCCCGTGTAGCCGCGGCTGAGCATCGCCAGGTGCACCCGCTCGCCCCGTTCATAGCTGCGGATGAACAGGGCGCCCGCCGATTTCGCGACCACCGGCAGCTGTTTGATGTTGCGTGCCTGGAAGCCCCGGGATTCGCGGGCGATCCGCATGCGCCCCATCTCGGAGGTGATCACTTCGGAATAGCGCAGCATGAACTGCATGATCTGCACGAGCAGCGGCGGCATCTTCAGCCGTTCGAGGCCGAGCAGCAGCTCACCCATGCGGGTGGAGGACGCGAGCAGGATCGACGCGACGACACCCAGGGTGCCCTTGGCGAGGATGTTCCACGCGCCGAGCAGTCCGCTCTCGCTGAGGGTGAGGCCCAGGACCTCGGTCTTCGGCCCTTGTGCGAGGAACGGCAGCAGTACGGCGAAGAAGACGAACGGGAGCTCGACCGCCATCCGCCGCAGGATGAAGAGCGGGGCCACCCGCCCGGCCGCCGCTGTGCAGGCGAGCAGCAGAGCATAGAGCCCGAAGGCCCAGAACTGCTCGCGTGGCGTCAGGACCACCGCGAACACGAAGGCGACGACCGCGACCAGCTTGGTCTGCGGCGGCAGCCGGTGCAGCGGTGTGTCGTTCTCGCGGTAGAGATTGTGCGCGTGGCCCGCCCCCATGGATCAGACCGTGTTCGCGGTGGAGTTGGTGGCCGTGGATTCAGGCGACCGGCGCTTGACGACCCAGAACATCCCGCCGGACACGCCCAGGACTAGCCCCACGCCGATGATCCCGGCCAGGCCGCCGCTCAGGCGTTCGTTGTCGACGCCCTTGACCTGGTAGTCCGCGACGGGCCCGTCGGCCATGGAGTGGTCCTTCTCCTTGGCGTTGATGCCCTTGTCCGCGGCGACCTTCTCCAGGCCGTCGGGGCTCTGCGAGGCGTAGAAGCTGAAGATCCCGGCCAGGAGCAGCGCCACCAGGCCACCGACGATCAGCAGGTGCTTCATCCGTACGGGCTTCTTTACGGGCTTCTCTACGGCCTTCTCTACAGGCTTCGTTTCCGTGCTCATGGCTCGCTCTTCTCCTCGTCAGACCTGGGCTGAGGTCGACGGTGCGACCGGTGCTGAGGTCGACGGTGCGACCGTTTCGGCGTTGGTACGGATGCGCAGCTCCGGGGTGATGCCACGGGCCGCGTAGACCAGGTCCGGGCGCACCGCGAGGATGCTGGACACGGCCACGGCGGTGATCAGCGCCTCGCCGACGCCGATGAGCACGTGCACGCCGATCATCGCTCCGGCGACCTTGGACAGCGCGATGTCGGTGGTCCCGCCGACCGCGTAGATCGCGGTGAACATCGCCGCCGCGGCCGGTACGGAGATCAACGCGCCGACGAACGCCGCCCCCGCGACCGAGCTGTTGCGCTTCGGGAGCACCACGAGCAGCAGCTTGACCAGGCCGAAGCCGACCACGGTGGTGGTGATGCCCATGACCGAGATGTTGACGCCGAGCGCGGTCAAGCCGCCGTCGGCGAAGAACACGCCCTGGATGAGGAGGACCACCGACATGCACAGGACCCCGGTGTACGGGCCGACCAGCACGGCGGCCAGGGTGCCGCCGAGGAGGTGCCCGCTGGTGCCGGAGGCGACGGGGAAGTTGAGCATCTGGGTGGCGAAGATGAACGCCGCGACCAGGCCGGCGAGGGGCGCGGTGCGCTCGTCGAGCTCCTTGCGGGCGCCGCGCAGGCTGATGGCGACGCCGGCGATGGCAACCGCTCCTGCGGCCACGGAGACCGGGGCGTTGATGAAACCGTCGGGTACATGCATGGGTGGGGACCTCCCCCGATGGGACGCGTCCCCGCCGCGGGGCAGGAGGCGGCGGGGCATTAGAGAAACCTGTCCATTTTATGAGCATCACGCACTATTGCAACAGTGTTGCAATAAGTGATCTCCGGCACTGGCTTCTGCGACCAGCGCGGGCGGGCCGGGGCGCGGCACTACCGTGGGACGCACCCACCTTCTTCTGGAGAGACCCATGAGCGAGCGACTGAAGGCCGGCGACACGGCACCCGCATTCACCCTTCCCGACGCCGACGGCAACGACGTGTCGCTGGCCTCGTACGCCGGACGCAAGGTGATCGTGTACTTCTACCCGGCCGCCCTGACCCCCGGCTGCACCAAGCAGGCCTGCGACTTCACCGACAACCTCCAGTTGTTCGCCGACGCGGGCTACGACGTCGTCGGCGTCTCCCCCGACAAGCCGGAGAAGCTCGCCAAGTTCCGCGAGAAGGAGAACCTCAAGGTCACCCTCGTCGGCGACCCGTCGAAGGCCTCACTCCTGGCTTACGGCGCCTTCGGCGAGAAGCAGCTGTACGGAAAGACAGTCACCGGAGTGATCCGCTCGACGTTCGTCATCGACGAGAAGGGCAAGGTCGAGCACGCTTTCTACAACGTGCGCGCGACCGGCCACGTCGCCAAGGTGCTCAAGGACCTGAAGATCGGGGCCTGAGGCTCTTGCGCAGCGGGCCGCGCCTTCCGGGTGCGGCCCGCCGTGTTGTCAGCACCTCCTCGTACTGCGGACGAAACAAAGGGACGCACGAAGGCCAGGTCACTTTTTCCCACTGCCAAGTTGCGGCAGCCACAGGTGAAGCGAAAGGTCTTCGCTTCACTCCAGTGTCCGCCGGTACCATGGTCCCAAGTGCCTGATCCGAAATTCAGAAATAGGGCATATGCGGCCGTACCCCAGAGGCTAGAGGGCGTTGGCTTAGGCCCAACGAGTCGTGGGTTCGAATCCCACCGGCCGCACACACAAGGGGCGTCCACCGACACGGTGGACGCCCCTTCGCGCTTCCGAAAAACCTTCAGCCCACCAGTTCCCGCACCGCCGGCGCCAGCGCCCGGAACGCCTTCCCCCGGTGGCTGATCGCGTTCTTCTCCGCCGGGGACAGCTCCGCCGCCGTACGGTCGCCGCCCAGGACCTGGAGGACCGGGTCGTAGCCGAAGCCGTTGGCACCGCGCGGGGCGTGAGTCAGGACGCCTTCGAAGCGGCCTTCGACCACCCGCTCGGTGCCGTCCGGCAGCGCGAGGGCGGCGGCGCAGGCGAAGTACGCGCCGCGGTGCCCGTCGGCGATGTCGGAGATCTGGGCGAGCAGCAGGTCCAGGTTGGCCTGGTCGTCGCCGTGCTTGCCGGCCCAGCGGGCGGAGAAGATGCCGGGCATGCCGTTGAGCGCGTCCACACACAGGCCTGAGTCGTCGGCGACTGCGGGGAGTTGCGTGGCCTGGGCGATGGCGTGCGCTTTGAGCAGTGCGTTCGCTGCGAAGGTCAGGCCGGTTTCAGCGACGTCGGGAACGGACGGGAAGGCGTCGACGCCGGTGAGTTCGACGCCGAGCCCGGCCTCTTTGAGGATCTGCTGGAGTTCGGTGACCTTGTGTGCGTTACGGGTGGCAAGTACAAGACGGCTCATGGATCCCAAGCGTAGGGGCTGGCCGGAAACACGCCAGACGTAAGCGGCGGCCCTGGATCCGCCGACGGCGACGGGCGGGATTGCCGGTAGCGGCCATGCACAGTCACGACAAAGAGGTCCAGACCGGATCGGAACGTACGGGCGGACTGTGCCCTGGATCACGTTCCCCGGGGGATGCGCATGCGTGCCCGACGCGGACCGGCGACCATCCGGTAACTTCTCCAGCGGGACTCTCTGTGGAGATTCCAGTTCGTTCCGTAGTGAACCTTTGTTCCTGCTTTTTGTTGTCTGCCCTGCAGTCGCACTCCGCTGCCGCCCTCAGCGCAGCAAACCAGGGATCGGGATGGATGGGATGAGAACAGCGATCAACACAGCCCTCGTGGATTCCGCCTTAGCCGAGAAGTTCGCCGACGAACGTACGTGCGTGATCATCACCTGTGAATCGCGCCTCCGCGGCGTGGCCAGCCCGGGGTCCCTCTCGGTGTACCTGGACTGCGCCGACCAGTTGGTCACCGACTGCGTCGCGGCACTGCGGAGCCACGACGACCCTGTGCGACCAGCTGAATCCCCGGTCCAGCCGCCGCTGTCCGCGGAGGTCGGCGGCTCCTCGTGCCGGGTGCAGACGCTCGAGTCGCTCAAGGCCGCCGCGATCGTCTTCGAGGTCATCGCGGCCGCGCTGGCGGCCGTGATCCCGGCGGATCCGCAGCACAGCGGGCTCCTGCCGCAGGTCCTCACCGTGCTCAACCGGAGCATCGCGGTCCGTACCCAGCTTGTTGTGGCGGGGCATGACCGGGTGCAGGAAGAGCTCCTCCTGGAGACCAGGATCCGGGAGCGCCGCAGGCTGGCCCGGGACGTGCACGACCGGATGGGCAGCGGACTGAGCCTGGCCGCACGGCAGTTGGAGCTGTCCCAGCTCTACCGTGACTCGCATCCGGACAAGGCCGCACAGAAGACCCTCGACGCCCAGCGGGTGCTCGACAATCTGATGCACGAGGCCCGCGGCCTGACGCGGCAGTTCAGGTCGGAGGGCGGCCAGGACCGGAGCCTGGCGCTCGCCCTGGAGAGCTACCTGCGCCTGCACGAGCACGCCGGCATGCGGTTCTCGATCACTGTCCACGGTGACGAGGCCTGCCTGTCGCAGGCGTTGCACAACGAACTGTTCCTCACCGTCCGGGAGTGCCTGCGCAATGTGCTGGCCCACTCCCGTTGCACGACCGCGACCGCTGATATCGACATCGTGCCGGGCCGGTGGGTCCGGGTCTTCGTCACCGACGACGGTGTCGGTTTCGATCTGCCGACCGCCCTCGCGTCGGGGAGGCTCGGTCTGACGGCGATGCGGGAGCGGATCGAAATCCTCGGTGGTGAGGTGCACTTCGCAAGCCGGCCGGGGTCTGGCAGCCGGACTGAGATCGCGCTCCCCCTCCCCGGCGCGGAGGCCGCCGCGTGACGGACGGGAGTCCGGTGCGCATTCTGCTGGCCGACGACCACACGGTTCTGCGCGAGACCCTGCGGGAGAGTCTCGAAGCGGAACCCGACATCCGTGTCGTGGGTGAAGCCGGTACGGGGGGTCAGGCGGTCGCGGCGGCCGCCGCGCTGTCCCCGGACATAGTCCTGCTGGATGTGGAGATGCCGGGGGCTCCGGTCCAGTCGACGCTGAACGCGCTCCTCAGGCTTTCGCCCCGGCCCGTCGTCGTGGTGCTGAGCATGCACGACGACCCGGAGCTCATCCAGGAGTTGCTCACCCTCGGGGCGGACCGCTTTGTCTCCAAAGGGGTTTCCCGGGCACAACTGCTCTCCGTCATCAGGGACTTGCAACCGGCCGGGGTGGTGGGCCAGCCGCCCCGGGCTGCTGCCGTGCCGTTGCTCTCGGTCCGGGAGCAGGAGGTCGTGGCGTGGGTGGCGCAGGCGTTGAGCAACCGTCAGATCGCGACCCGCCTCGGCATCACCGAGGGGACGGTCAAGCGCCACCTGCGCAACATCTTCGACAAGCTGGGGGCGACGTCGCGCCTCGACGCGGTGAACAAGGCGGGGCGGAGCACGCCGGCACAGCAGTGACAGCGGCGCCGGCACGGTGGAGTCAGCGCGTAACAGCACAGTGGTGACAGCACAGCGGTGACAGCACAGCGGTGACAGCCCGGCGGTGACGACACGCTCAGGCCCGGACCCCTGCCGCTGGGATCAGTAACGCATCGCGTACGCCAGCCGCTGCCGGACGGACTTCGCACGCCGCGCCTCGTGGTAGCGCGAGTCCTCCTTCAGGACCTCAATGCTGTCCCGGACGTGCTCCTGGGCGATGCCGATGGCTTCGTCCAGCGGCATGACCAGCGGGATCCCGAAGATCTCAACGATCTTCTCCAGGCGTTCCTGGATGCTGCCGCCGACGATGTAGTACGGCAGGCCCATGTCCTCAAGTGCTTCGAGGAGCAGGTCGTCGGAGAGCTTGCGGAAGGGCTCGGAGACCGGCCGGTGGCCGTCGGATTCCATGGTGAATTCGACGGGCAGGTGGACGTACGCGTCGTACAGCCGCTTGGCGCGGGCTTTGGTGATGTCGCCGTACGCGTCCATGTACTGCTGGTAGAAGCGTTTGGTCCCGAAGCCCGCGACGGCCTTGGCGCTGCGGAGCCACCAGGGGGCGCCCGGGTTGATGCCGGCGCGCATCCGGGCTTCGCCGTACACCCACTCGTGGATGACCGAGCCGTCGGAGATGAATGAATCAGGGCCGGCCTCGTTGTGGACCCGTTCCTCGAAGCGCCGCAGGCCGAGTTTGAGCAGTTCCATGGCGTTGAGTTCCTGGACCTGCTTTCCGGGAACGATGTCCATCAGGATCTCTCGTGATGTCATGGCGTGGGTCCGGGGAATCCCCGTGGCGACGGAGAGTGCCTCAGCGGTTGTGCTTTTCCCGCTGGAGAAGGTTCCTGATATAGCCAGCTTGATCCCGTTTTCGCGCATTCTCTTGTCCTTTTTCCGCAGACTTCGGGTGGATTTTTCAGGCACAACAGGGCATCCCGGATCCCCGAAGCCTCTATAAACCAACCAGAGTCAAAATCAGGAAGTCAATGTATCGAAGGAGACATGCCGGACTCCCGGAAGGGGACATGGTTCCGCTGAGGCAGCGCGGCTAGATTTCCGGCGAGAGCTTTCAAGCCTTCACCGAAGGGAATCAACTTCATGGGAATCGTCAGCGAGGACCGGGAGATAGCTTCCGCCGAACCGAAGCGGAGCAGGGGCTGCGGGACCTCCTTCCACTCCTCGGTCGATGATCTGCTCGGGCCGGCCGCCACCAGGTTCTTCGGGAGTGGGTACACCCGGGTCAACCACCGGATCGGCGGCATCCGGGTGCAGGACGAAGGAAACGAAGCGGGCACAGTCAAGGCCGTCGCCGAGCTTTCGTACCCGGACGACTGGTCGCGGAAAGCCACAGGCACCGAATTACGTCCGCACCTGAGCAGCGTCGACGCCGCAGTACTCGCCGTGCAGCTGGGCGAGATGTTCCTGACCCACGTCTACGGCCTGGACCAGGCGGCCCGAAGAACCATGTGGCTGCGCAAATTGACGGTGCGGGCGGGGAGTTCCCCCGAGGAGGATCTGAGCGGGCTTCCGCTGGAGGCTGCCGAGGTGAAGGCGTCGAGCAGGCCGGTCAGCCGCAGTTCGCGGGTGTCGGCCTTCGACTGCCTCATCGGCTCGATGAAGGTCAGCTGCGAGATCGAGCACGCCGCCGGGGAGCGACTGCGGGGCGGGGGCCGGTACGTCTCCTCGGAGTCGGTACTGGGCGACCCCGGGGAGCAGTATTACGGCCGGGGGTACAAATTCCGGCAGCAGACGATAGAGCGGCTCAGGATCGACCTCGGCCGGCAGCGTGCCGAAGGTGTGGCGCAGATCCGCACGAACCCCGGCGCCGTCGAACCGGCGGCCGGCTTGGAAGCCGATTTCCAGCCCATCGTCTCCGTCGTCGACTGCATTGTCGGAATAGCCCAGCTCGCCCAGGCCCTCTTGTACCGGATCGATGGTTTCGACCGGTCCGAGAGTCACACCCTGTGGATGCGCCGAATATCCGTCGAGGCGGAGACTCCGTACCGTCCGATGGAACTTCCGTTCACCGCGTCGACGTCGATCACGCGGAGCCGGATCCTCAACCTTGAGGGGAAGCCGTGGCGGACCGCGGACATGATGGTCGACCAGTACCAGGGGTTCCGGGCCACCTATTCCGTCGCGCACCAGCTGCCGGACTCTGAATCGGAAAACCGATAAAGCGACGGGAAAATGAATCAAATAGTCATACGCAAGAACAATGATTCAGGGCCCGGAGTTCAGGGGCCCGGAGTTCAAGGGCCCGGAGTTCAAGGGCCCGGACTTCAGGAGTGCGGTGCGGCACCTGACTCGTCGTCACCGGGGATACCGGACGCGATGGTCGTGCTGGAAGGCGCGTCGCGGTTGATCTGGCGCAGACAGGGCGCGGCGGACTGGGCGCCGGTCAGTCTGTGGCCGTCGGCTGAGCAGGCCCGGTTGGTGTCCGAGCAGTTGGACCGTGGGGCGCCTTTGCTGGTGGTCCTTGAGGCGCGGACCACGGAAGTCTGCCTGCTGCCGGAGGAGTTCGTTCAGGCACCGCCTTCACTGGCCGCGTTGGCGATCTTCACTGACGGGTTGATCGATGTGCGGATCCCCTTGCTGGACTGGCTGCCGGCTGATCTGCGGCGGCGTGGTGAGGATTTCCTGCTGGCCAGTGACACCGTGATCGCCGAGGTGCCCGCGCCGCTGCTGCCGCACCTGCTTGTCGAAGATCCGGGACCTGCGCCGGGGCATGTGCGTTTTGCCCGGCGCTTGTCCTCCGTACCGGTGGAAGGTCACCGGTTGGCCGCCGTTGTCGAGCATGTCTTCGGCGGCTCCCCCCTCCCCTGTGTGGCCTACGGGAAAACTGACAAAGGAATGCTGTCGTGACCGCATCATCAGTTGCATCTGCCGGATCCGCGGAGAAGCCCGCGGCGGACGGGAACCGGTGGTGGACGCTTGTCATCGTGTCCGCCGCGACTTTCATGCTGATGCTCGACCTGACGGTCGTGAACGTCGCGCTGCCTGATCTGCGGACTTCGCTGGACGCTGACTTCTCCGAGCTCCAATGGGTCCTGGACTCCTACGCGTTGACCTTGGCGATCTTCCTGCTGACGGGTGGTTCGCTCGCGGACCGGTTCGGGCGGAAGAAGGTGTTCAACGTCGGTTTTGCCGTGTTCATCCTGGCTTCGCTGGCGTGCGGGATCGCGTCGGGCGTCTGGTTCCTGATCATCGCCCGGGGGGTTCAGGGTCTGGGGGCCGCAGTCCTCTTCGCTGTCGGTCCGGCGTTGATCGGTCAGGAGTTCCAGGGGAAGGAGCGCGGCACCGCGTTCGGTGTGTTCGGTGGTGTGGCCGGTCTGGCGATCGCTTTCGGCCCGATCATCGGCGGTGGGCTCACGGACGGGCTCAGCTGGCGGTGGATCTTCCTGGTGAACGTGCCGATCGGGATCGCCGCTCTTGCTGTCAGCGCCCTGCGGGTCCACGAGTCCCGGGATCTCCAGGCCCGGCGTGCGGACTGGCCGGGGCTGGCCGCGTTCTCCTTCGCTGTGGGGCTGCTCGTGCTGGGCTTCCTCCGCGGCGAGGCGGACGGGTGGGGCAGTCCACTGATCATCGGCATGTTCTTCGCGTCAGCTGTGCTCTTCGTCGTCTTCTGGGCGGTCGAACGTCGGCAGGGCGATGCGGCGATGCTCGACCTGTCGTTGTTCCAGAACGTCACCTTCAACGGGATTTCACTGGTCGCGCTGTTGTGCGCGGCGGCGACGATGTCCGCGATCTTCTTGGAGATCTCGTTCATGCAGAACGTCCTGGGCTACTCCCCGTGGGAGGCCGGGGTGCGGTTCCTGCCGATGACGTTGATGCTGTTCGTCGCCGCCGCGGTGTCCGGCGCCGTGGCCGCCAAGGTTCCGCAGCGGCTCCTGGTCGGGTTCGCCCTGGCCTCCATCTCGGTGGGGCTCGCGCTGATCGTCCTGGTCGACACGGACAGCAGCTGGACTGCGATGCTGCCGAGCATGCTGATGCTGGGTCTCGGCATGGGGGTGTTCAATCCCGCCCGGGCCTCGTTGTCCATCGCGGTGGCCGAGCCGTCGAAGGCCGGCATGGCGTCAGGTATCGGCGAGACGTTCCAGCAGGTGGGTGTGGCCGTCGGTATCGCTGCCTTCGGGGCACTGTTCCAGTCAAGGGTCACGGACGCTTTCACGTCCTCCGCCGTGGGTGGTCAACTCGGCGATCAGGCAGCGGGGTTCGGTGCCGCGGCTGCGGCCGGTGGCGGCTCGGAGATCGCGAAGTCCGCGCCCGCCGAGCTCGCGACCCAGGTCACACATGCCGCGCGGGCCGCGTTCGTCGACGGCCTCGGTGATGTTCTCCTGGTCTGCTCTGGTGTGGCGGCGGTCGGTGCGCTGGCCGCCTTCGCCTTGATCCGGACCCGGGACCTGCACTCCAGCGCGCTGGTCGGCGGCGGCGAGGCCGTAGTGGCCGAGCCTGCGGTGAGCGGCGTCCCCGCGTAGTCGGGAAACACTTGGGGAACACTGACGGCCCGGTCGGCGATCTTCGCGGACCGGGCCGTCAGAGCTGCACCGTGTCGCGGCTCGGACCTGCCGGGGAGCCTTGCCTGGCCGGGGAGTTCGGCCGTACGGCTCAGCGCGAACAGGTCTTCAGGAAGTCGCCGGCCCTGGTGACCAGCGGTGCCAGGTCGGGGACCTGGTTGTTGTTCAGGGCCTTCTTCATCGCGTCGACCTGGGTGCCCATCGAGTTGAGCGCGTCCTTGGCGTCCTGGGAGTCGACGTCGCCGGCTGCCTTGTCGAGGGTCTTGTTGAGATTGTCGAACGCCTTGCTCGCGGCCTGCGGGTCGTTGAGGACGTTCTGCACGTCGGCGATGTCGTTGGTGATCCTGCCCGCGAGGTCCACGCAGTTGACGGCCTGCTGTGCCTTGTCGCACGCGGTGACGGACATGAGTGCGGCGGCGAGTGCGGCGACGGCAAGGGTGGTGCGCAGGGCGTGGGTGGGGCGGATCATCGTGCTCCTCGAAGTGCCTGGCAGGGCGGTGCCGGGGCTGCGGGTCAGGGAACTGCGCCGACTGTTCAGATGCGCGCAGATGGTCCGACGTTAGCCGAGCCGGACCCGACAGAAGCGGAGAACGCCCGATCATGAGCTGCTGGTTGTCCGTTTGTGACAGCTGATGCAGGAGCGTTACCAACAGGACAAGGGTCGGTGACTGCACGTCACCGACCCTTGTCGTCCTTGTCCGACGGAAGCCGACCGGCCCCGTCGTTGTCGCCCGGCGGAGGTCAGCCGGCGAGTGCGGCCTTCTGCAGGACCGTCAGCTCGGCGCAGCCCAGCGTCCCGAGGTCGAGCAGTTCGTTGAGGAGTTCGCGGTCGAAGGGCTTGCCTTCGGCGGTGCCCTGGACTTCCACGAACTCGTCGTCGCCGGTGCAGACGATGTTCATGTCGGTCTGCGCGCGGACGTCCTCTTCGTACGGCAGATCGAGCATGGGGATGCCGTCGATGATGCCGACGCTGACGGCGGCGACGGTTCCGGTGAGGGGTTCGCGGCTGCCCTTGATCATGCCCTTGCCGCGCATGTGGGTGATCGCGTCGGCGAGGGCGACGTACGCGCCGGTGACGGCGGCGGTGCGGGTGCCGCCGTCGGCCTGGAGGACGTCGCAGTCGAGGTGGATGGTGTTCTCGCCGAGGGCTTTGGTGTCGACGACCGCGCGCAGCGAGCGGCCGATGAGTCGGGAGATCTCGTGGGTGCGTCCGCCGATCTTGCCGCGGACGGATTCGCGGTCGCCGCGGGTGTGGGTGGCGCGCGGAAGCATGGCGTATTCGGCGGTGACCCAGCCTTCGCCGGTGCCCTTGCGCCAGCGCGGGACGCCCGGGGTGACGGAGGCGGCGCAGAGGACGCGGGTGCGGCCGAAGGAGACGAGGACGGATCCTTCGGCGTGGTCCAGCCAGTTGCGCTGGAAGGTCACGGTGCGGAGCTGGTCGGGCGTACGGCCGTCAAGTCTGGACATGCCTCCAACCCTAGGGCCTGTCCCGGGGGTCGGATCCCGTAGGTCGCGCCGGGGGTGTGCGGGTCGGATCACGCACGCGGCGCCGATGTGGACGGGTCGGATCACGCACGCCGTGTCGGGGGCCGTGGGTCAGATCTCGTACGTCGCGTCGGGCCGGGCGAGCTCGACGGGGCCGTCATAGGCCTTGCGGGCGTGGGTGAGGTTGAGTTGTCCGTCGGTCCACGGGGGGACGTGGGTGAGGACGAGGCGGCCGACGTCGGCGCGGGTGGCGTGTTCGCCGGCTTCGCGGCCGTTGAGGTGGACGTCGGGGTAGGTGTCGCGGCCGTCTATGAACGAGGCTTCGCAGAGGAACATGTCGCTGCCGCGGGCGAGGCGGACGAGGTTGTCGCTCTGGGCGCTGTCGCCGGAGTAGGTGAGGACTTTCCCGGCGGCTTCGATGCGGTAGGCGAAGGATTCGACGGGGTGGTTGACGCGGTCGGTGGTGAAGTGGAACGGCCCGACGGTGAAGGTGCCGGGGGTGACGAGGTGGTAGTCGTACACGTCGGTCATGGAGACGTCGTGGTCGTTTCCGTACGCACGTGTCAGGCGTTCCATCGTGCCGATGGGTCCGTACAGCGGCAGGGGTGGCATTCGCCCCGCGGGGTGGTAATTCCGTACGACGTAATAAGCCGCGAGGTCGATGCAGTGGTCACTGTGCAGGTGGCTGAGCACCACGGCGTCCAGGGCGTCGGCCCTGGCCGGGTCGAGGTGGCGGTGGAGTGCGCCCAGTGCGCCGTTGCCCATGTCGAGGAGCAGGCGGTAGCCGTCGTGCTCCAGGAGGTAGGAGGAGCACGGCGAGTCGGGGCCCGGGTAGCTGCCGGAGCAGCCGATGACGGTCAGGCGCACGGGGTTCCTCCAGGGCGGCGGCGGTTCACGCGGTGACGCCGAAGGGGTCGACGTGGACGAGTTCGGGGCCGAGGAAGCGGCGGCCGGTTTCGCGGAACTGGGCGGGGTCGCCGGTGGTGAGGAACTGGTGTTCTGGTTCGGGGAGGTGGTCGGCGCGCATGAGGTTGTTCGCGGCGAGGACGCGGTAGACGTCCTTGGCGGTTTCCTCGGAGCTGGTGATGAGGGTGGTGTTCTCCCCCATGACGTAGCTGATGACGCCGGTGAGCAGGGGGTAGTGGGTGCAGCCGAGGATGAGGGTGTCGACGTCCGCGGCGACCAGTGGGTCGAGGTATTCGTGGGCGACTTTGAGCAGTTCTTCCCCGCCGGTGATGCCCTGTTCGACGAATTCGACGAAGCGGGGGCAGGCTTCGGTGGTGAGGGTGATGTGCGGCGCGGCGGCGAAGGCGTCTTCGTAGGCCATCGAGGTTTTGGTGGCGGCGGTGGAGATCACGCCGATGTGGTTGTTGCGGGTGGCGGCTACGGCGCGGCGGGTCGCGGGCTTGATGACTTCGACGACGGGCACGTCGTAGCGTTCCCGGGCGTCGCGGAGCATCGCGGCGCTGGCACTGTTACAGGCGATGACAAGTGCTTTGACGCCCTGGGCGACGAGTTTGTCGAGGCATTCGAGGGCGTACGCGCGGACTTGGGCGATGGGCCGGGGGCCGTAGGGCTGCCGGGCTGTGTCGCCGAGGTAGAGGATCGGCTCGTGCGGCAGTTGGTCGAGGATCGCGCGGGCCACGGTGAGGCCGCCGAAGCTGCTGTCGAAGATGCCGATCGGGGCATCGTTGGATGCCTGGGTTGGTGCGTCCGCCATGGGTTCGAGGGTAAAGGTCCAGACCGTCTGATAGCGGTGTGGTCGGGCCGATTGTGCCGGACGTCACCGCGCGTGTTCGGACCGTCCGCACGGCACCGGGTTTGTTGATCATGATCCGGAACACCCTCGGGTCCCGGATCACGATCAGCGTGTTGTCACAGTGTGGTGCAGCTGTGTCATGCCCAGAGTTGCCCGTGCAGGCGGGCTACGGCCTCTTCGGTGGAGGCTGCGGTGTAGATCCCGGTGGACAGGTATTTCCATCCGGCGTCGGCGACGACGAAGGCGATGTCGGCGGTCTCGCCTGCTTTGTGGGCCTTGTTGGCGACGCCGAGGGCTGCGTGGAGGGCGGCTCCGGTGGAGACGCCGGCGAAGACGCCTTCGTGTTCCAGGAGCTCGCGGGTGCGGCGTACGGCGTCCTCGCTGCCCACGGAGAAGCGGGTGGTGAGAATGTCCGCGTCGTACAGCTCGGGGATGAAGCCCTCGTCGAGGTTGCGCAGTCCGTACACGAGGTCGTCGTAGCGGGGTTCGGCGGCGACGATCTGGATGCCGGGGACCTTTTCGCGCAGGTAGCGGCCGACGCCCATGAGGGTGCCGGTGGTGCCGAGTCCGGCGACGAAGTGGGTGATGGTGGGCAGGTCGGCCAGGAGTTCGGGGCCGGTGGTGCTGTAGTGCGCTTCGGGGTTGGCCGGGTTGCCGTACTGGTAGAGCATCACCCAGTCGGGGTTCTGCGCGGCGATCTCCTTGGCGACGCGTACGGCGGTGTTGGAGCCGCCGGCGGCCGGGGACGGGATGATCTGCGCGCCCCACATGGTCAGGAGTTCGCGCCGTTCCTCGGAGGTGTTCTCCGGCATGACGCAGACGATCTTGTAGCCCTTGAGTTTGGCCGCCATGGCCAGGGCGATCCCGGTGTTGCCCGACGTGGGTTCGAGGATCGTGCAGCCGGGGCTGAGCAGCCCGTCGCGTTCGGCCGCTTCGATCATGTGCAGGGCCGGCCGGTCCTTGATGGAGCCGGTGGGGTTGCGGTCCTCAAGCTTGGCCCAGACCCGGACGGTCTTCGACGGCGAGAGCCGGGGCAGCCCGATGAGCGGCGTGCCGCCCACCGAATCGAGCATGGATTCGTACCGCATCAGGCACCGCCGGCCACGGCCGGGAGGATCGTGACGTTGTCACCGTCGTCGAGCTTGGTGGTGAGCCCGTCGAGGAAGCGGACGTCCTCGTCGTTGAGGTAGACGTTGACGAAGCGGCGCAGGCTGCCGTTGTCGTCGATGAGGCGGGTGCGGATGCCGGGATGGCGGGTCTCGAGGTCGGCGAAGAGCGCGTCGATGGTGGCTCCGGCGCCGTCGACGGCCTTGTTGCCGTCGGTGTAGGTGCGGAGGATGGTCGGGATGCGGACCTCGATGGCCATGGGGTTTTCTCCAGAAGGCAGGGGTGACCGCCGGGCCGTTGGCGCCGGGGTGGTGCGGGGGGGGTCAGCCGGTGGGATTCAGCCGGTGGGGCGGCCGGACCTCGCGGGCCGTCCGGGGGCCGGGCGGCAGGGGTCTACGGCGTGGTGGTTCAGCGACAGAGGGCGCTGGACAGGCGACACAGGTCGACGTGCAGGCGGGCGACGAGCAGCGCGCCGGGAAGGCCGGCCCTGCGGTTCGTCATCTCCATACCTGCACAACGCATATCGTCATGCTAATTCTTCCACCCGCGGGTTCCGAGTGCCGCTCACATGGCGGACGAAACCGTCCCGAATACTGGACTATTTGAAGCGAGAGCCGGATATACCGGGAGTTTTCCGGCGTCCGGCCCTCAGTGGAAGTTCACCCGGCGGCAGTCCGGTCAGTAGGCCTCGACGAAGGTGACCTCTTCTTCGGTGATCACTCCGTCGACGATGCGGTACGAGCGGAACTCGTACGGACCGTCGTCGTTGCCGGTCGCGGCGGTGGACACCAGCACGTAGTGCGCGTTCGGCTCGGAGGCGTAGGAGACGTCCGTACGGGACGGATAGGCCTCCGTGGCGGTGTGCGAGTGGTAGACGACGACGGGTTCCTCGTCGAGGTCGTCCATCCCGCGGTAGAGCTTGAGCAGGTCACCGGAGTCGAACTCGTAGAACGTGGGCGAGCGGGCCGCGTTGAGCATCGGGATGAAGCGCTCGGGGCGGTCGGCGCCGACCGGGCCCGCGACCACGCCGCAGGCCTCGTCGGGGTGGTCGACGCGGGCGTGCGCCACGATCGCGTCACGCAGAGCCGTTGTGATCGTCAGCATGCGGCCCAGCGTACGGGTGGGATGTTTCGCCGGTCCAGGTGTCCACCGCACTCCGGACGGAGCAGTCGGCCGTACGTCAGATCAGGGTCTCCACCAGGGAGTCCTGCACGGCCCCCAGCCAGTGGTAGACCGCGAGCATCGCCAGGCGCGGGTCCTCGGGGTCGAGTCCGGAGGCGTACTCCTCCAGGTCTTCGCCGACGTCGAGACGCGTGCCCAGGGCGAGCCGCAGGTCGTTGAGCGCGCCGAGCCAGGCGGCCGTGCTCTGCTCGTCGAGCACGATCCTGCCGCCGCCCCCGGCTTCAGTCAGGTCCTCCAGGACCGTGCGGGCGTGGTCGCGCTTGCGCAGCCGCAGGTCGTTCTCGGTGTAGCGCCGGTACTCCGAGGCCGCGACCGGGTCGTCACGGTAGGCGTCGGGGAACAGTCGGGCCAGGGCCGGGTCGTCGGGGGTGTGCATAGCCGTGTCGTTGCCGAGCCCGGCGAGGCCGAGTTCGACGGCGAGCGGGTCGGCGCCGGGGGTTTCGTCCGGGGACACGAGTTCGACGAGCTGGCCGCACAGGTTGACGAGCAACTGGGTGTGCATCTCGTCGAGTTCGATATGCGGTCGCTTGGCGCGATTGCGGACGAAGAGGCCCTTCACGGTTTCGAAGCCCTAAGCGGCGCTGCCGGGAGGTCCTGCGGCGTTGAGGTCACAGCTACGCCGACTCGCCGCGTTGCCGGCACCTCGACGCCCGAAACCAGGGCGCCGAGGCACCGCCGCCTTGCGATCCGACGCATCTGCGATCTCTCCTTCATCCGCGCTACCTCCCGGCAGCGCCTCTTACTTGTCGTGTTGCAGGGTGGCCCACAGGCCGAAGCCGTGCATGGCTACGACGTCGCGTTCCATCTCTTCGCGGGTGCCGTTGGAGACTGCGGCGCGACCTTTGGTGTGGACGTCGAGCATGAGCTTTTCGGCTTTCTTCTTGTCGTAGCCGAAGTGACTCTGGAAGACGTAGGAGACGTACGACATCAGGTTGATCGGGTCGTTCCAGACCAGGCAGACCCAAGGCGTGTCGGGGCGGACGTCCGTGTCGGACGCCGGGAGGTCGAGTTCTGCGGGGGCCACACCCATGGGTTCCATGCTGCCAGTTCGGGCGGGACGGGGCGAACGTGGGCCCCAAGCAGGTCTGCGCGCTCCGCTGCCCGCCGGTCCCCGCGCCGGCCACCGGGCGGGACCCGGGAGCCGCGCGGCGCCGCCGCCACGTGACGCCCGGCACACCGCAACACTAATCGTCACTCTGACGAGTAGTGGTGCTATGGTTTTTTTATGAACGACGCGACCACGGCCCCTTCACACGCCGCGCCCACGACGGCGCTGCTGACCGACCACTACGAGCTGACCATGCTCGAGGCGGCGCTGCGCAGCGGTGCGGCGCACCGCCGGTCGGCGTTCGAGGTCTTCGCCCGTCGGCTGCCGGAAGGGCGCCGGTACGGCGTGACCGCCGGTACGGGCCGGGTGCTCGACGCGGTGGAGAACTTCCGGTTCGACGCGGACACGATCGAGTTCCTGCGGTCGGACGGTGTGGTCGGTCCGGCGACGCTGGAGTGGCTGGCGGACTACCGGTTCAGCGGTGACATCCGCGGCTACGCCGAGGGTGAGTGCTGGTTCCCGAATTCGCCGGTCATGACGGTGGAGGGCACGTTCGCGGAGGCGGTGATCCTGGAGACGGTGATCCTGTCGATCCTGAACCACGACTGTGCGATCGCTGCCGCGGCGTCGCGGATGACGGCGACGGCGGCGGGACGCCCGGTCATCGAGATGGGGACGCGGCGGACGCACGAGCAGGCCGCGGTGGCGGCGGCGCGGGCCGCGTACATCTGTGGTTTCGCCAGTACGTCGAACCTGGAGGCGGGGCGTACGTACGGGATCCCGACGCGGGGCACGTCGGCTCATTCGTTCACGCTGCTGCACGACAGTGAGACTGACGCGTTCACCGCGCAGATCACCGCGCTCGGGCGGAGCACGACGCTGCTTGTGGACACGTACAACGTGGCTGAGGCGGTGCGTACGGCTGTCGAGCTGGCGGGTGACGAGCTGGGCGCGGTGCGCCTCGACTCGGGTGACCTGCTGCTGCTCGCGCACCGGGTGCGGCGGCAGTTGGACGAGCTGGGTGCGGCGAAGGCGAAGATCGTGGTGACGTCCGACCTGGACGAGTACGCGATCGCGGCGCTGCGCTCGGCGCCGGTGGACGTGTACGGCGTGGGGACGCAGTTGGTGACCGGCAGTGGGCATCCGACGGCGTCGCTGGTCTACAAGCTGGTGGCGCGGGCGGAGTCGGACGATCCGGCCGCTCCGCTGCTGCCGGTGGCGAAGCGGTCGCCGGGGAAGTCGAGCAACGGTGGCCGCAAGCAGGCGTTGCGGCGGTACGACGGGGAGGGTGTCGCCGAGACCGAGGTAGTGCGGCAGTACGACCCGGCGCAGGTGGTGGCCGCGAATGAGCGTGAGCTCCTGGTGCCGCTGGTCCTCGGAGGGAAGATCGTGGGCCGGGAGCCCCTGGCGGCCGCGCGGGCCCGGCATGAGGCGTCGCGCGCGGAGCTGCCGCTGTCGGCGACTCAGCTCTCGCGCGGCGAGGCTGTGCTGCCTACTGTCTTCGAATAAGCGGTGTCCTGTTGAGCGGTGTTCTGTTGAGCAGTGTCCTGTTGAGCAGTGTCCTGCCGCGTCGATCATGTACAGAATGCCCTGTAAAGATCCCTGCGAGGGGCATTCTGTACATGATCGACGCGGCTGAAACGAAGTAAGGAGTGTCCGGCCGATGACGCGCGCACTGCTGGTGATCGACGTACAGAACGACTTCTGCGAAGGCGGCGCGCTGCCGGTCACCGGGGGTGCGCAGGTGGCGGAGGCGGTCCGGCACCAGGTGTTCGCCAATGCGGCGGACGCCCCGCCGGACCCGGCGCACGCGCGGACCGCGGGGTATTCGCACATCGTGGCGACCCGGGACTGGCACACCGATCCGGGAGCGCACTTCTCGGACGCGCCGGACTTCACGGACACCTGGCCGCCGCACTGCGTCGCGGGCACGCCGGGGGCGGAGTTCCATCCGGCGTTCGCCCCCGCGGTCGCGGACGGGCACGTGGAGGAGGTCTTCTCCAAGGGCGCGCACGCGGCGGCGTACAGCGGGTTCGAGGGTGCGGCGGACGACGGCACAACGCTGGCCGACTGGCTGCGGGCGCGGGACGTGCGGTGTGTGGACGTCGTGGGACTCGCGACCGACCACTGTGTCCGGGCGACCGCGCTGGACGCCGTACGGGAGGGTTTTTCGACCCGGGTGCTGCTGCACTGCACGGCTGGTGTCGCGGCGCAGACGACGGACCGGGCGCTGGCGGAGCTGCGCTCGGCGGGGGTTGAGCTGGTCGGGCGTTGAGCCGACCGGGCGTTGAGCCGACCGGCCACTGAAGGAGCCGGGCACTGAGGCGGGCCGGGCACTGAGGCGGGCTGAGCAGCCGCCGTTTCAGCGCCCGACGACCACCCTGACGGTGTCGCCGGTGCGGGCCTTGCCGTCCACGGCGACGGTGACGCCTGCCTGCGGTACGAGAACTCCGTACGACCTGACCTCAGAGTTCACATAGGCGGGGTCCGAGTCGTCGAACACCGGCGCCCCGGGGAGTTCGTCCCCCACGGCCGACACGGTCTCGTCCGGCGCGCTGAACGCGGCGTCGTAGGTCTGCATCCTGCCGTCGGCGCTCCTGCCGTCGGGGCGCAGGAGGGCGGCCGGGTGGGCGTCGACGGGCAGGAGCTGGCCGTGTCCGGGGTGTTCGGAGACGTCGTTGTCGGGCTGGCCGGTGTCCCACAACCAGATCAGGACGCCGGGTGTGTACGGGAAGTGCGTGATGCGGCCGGCCGTGTCGACCGCGGCGAACGGCCCTGACTGGAGGGCCCGGTCGGCGCCGAGGCGTTGGCGGTTCTCGATGATGTACCAGCGGTCCGCGCCGGTCGGGCCCGGCGGCAGGGGGACCAGGACCGCGGCAGGGTCGCCGATGCTCTGGTTGGGGGCCAGGTCCACGACGGTGCGCACCGCCCGGTCGACGGTCGTATGGTCCAGCCAGCCCAGTTGCAGTTTGTCCCACGCGGTGAGCGCTCCGGCCTGGGTTCCGTAGCCCTGTTCGCCGACGCCGAGCAGCCCGCCGAGGCCCATGAGGGACCAGAAACCGACGGCCGGGTCGCCTTTGCCCGTCCGGTCGTAGAGGTCCGGCAGGCCCAGGCTGTGGCCGAACTCGTGGGCGATGACGCCGAGTCCGGCGTTCTCCGGCTGGAGGGTGTAGTCGCCGACCCAGTAGGGGCTGCTGCCGATGCGGGTGCCGCCGGCGGGGTTGTTCGTGGGGCCGGTCCTGCCGGTCCGGTCGGGGAAGGCGTACCAGCGGTGGGACCACAGGGAGCCTTGTCCCCCGGCACCGCTGCCGGACCTGTCGACTCCCGCGTGTACGAACTCCACGTGGTCGAGGTAGCCGTCGGGTTCGTCGTAGACGCCGTCGCCGTCGTGATCGTCGCGGTCCCAGTGGTCGAATTCGGCGAGCCGGTCCGCGATCTGAGCCGCCGTCAGACCCTCGGCGCTGCGCGCTGTGTACCAGGCGCCCATGGCGTCCCTGACGAGGTCCCAGACTTCACGGCAGACGTTCTTGCCGCAGGAGTTCTTCGCGTACCGCGCCTCGTTCCACGGCACGCGCACCCAGTCACTGGTCTCCCCTTCGACGCTCATCCGGCCGCCGGACTGCTCGCGGTAGTAGGAAGCCAGGGAGTCCTTCGGGCCGAAGAACAGGTCGCGGTAGTGGTCGCGGTCGTAGTCCGGGAGCCACGGGGTGATGGTGTCGACCGCGCGGTCGGGTCGCGGAATGCGTCCGTGCAGGGGGCCCTGGGGCGTGGGCCGGCCGGCCTTCCAGGCGGGGTCCGGTTCCTTGGAGCGGTCGCCGAACTCGACGAGGACTACGAAGACCCGGGCGGTGGCCGGGGGCCGGCTACCGGTCGGTTTGGCCGTGCCACTACGCGAGTCCGGGTCGTACGGGCTTTCAAGTTCGCTGCGTACCGCTGCCTCGCGGCGTGCCCTGCGGTCCTCGGTGAAGGGGCCCGGCAGGTCGTCGTCATGCGGTGCGGGAAGCAGCTGCGTTTCCGTGCGGGCCACGTCGGCGACCCGGTCGTCCTGGGCCGCCGCGCAGCCGACGGCGAGTGCTGCCAGCACGCACAGCCAGCCGGCGGTACGGGTCACCGCACCGGCGCGGGGAGCGCGGTGCGGTGACCCGGGGTGGCTGACGCCGAAGGACACGGGTGGTCAGGCCTGGACGACGACGGTTTTGGCCACCTTGTCGTGCAGGGCCTGCTGCCACGGCTTGTCCCACAGCGGCCACAGTCCGTCGACGACCTGCCAGATGCAGCACAGGACCGCCGGGCCGCTCCACATGAACGCGCGGATCGCCGCGGTGTTCTGGGAGATCGCCCCGCCGTCCTCAATGCGCAGGACCTTGATCTTCATGATCCGCTTGCCGAGTGTCCGGCCGGACCTGGCCAGCTGGATGAACTCGTAGATGAAGTAGATGGCCCCGCTGATCAGGCCGGACTTCCACGCGTCGCTGTACTCCGTGCTGAAGACGGGGAGGTCGAAGAGTGTGGCGAGGATCGAGCTGACGATCCCGACGATGAGGCCGTCGATGATGCGCGCGACCAGCCGCCTGCCCCAGCCGGCCAGCTGTGGGCCACCTGCCTGCGAGACGCCGCCGTAGGCGTCGCCGCCCTGCGGATACGGGCTTCCGTACGGGCTCTGGCCGGGGTCGCCCCCGCCGTCCGGGCTCTGGCCCGGCTTGCCGTTGCCGTACGGGTTCTGTCCGGGTTCTCCGCCGTAGTTGCCCGGGTCTGGCGGTGGGTTCGTACTCATGAATCGAGTAGAACCCTTAAACGATTATAAATGCATTGCATTGCGCCCGAAATCGCTCTAATCGCCGCATCGCACCACCCGAAAAGACCAACGACGGTGGCCATTCAGCGCAACAGACGTTGTCCCCGCGCAGCGTTACGCGAACGGGACCGTCCGCGCGGACACGCGCGGCGAGGGGCCGTGCCGGGCGTCGCGAGCCCGGCCTGGATTTTCAGTGGCCTTCTAGAAAACCTTCCCCGGATTGAGGATCCCCTGCGGGTCGAGGGCCGCCTTGATCCCCCGGTGCACGCTGAGTCCCACCGGGCCGGCCTCCTTGGCCAGCCACGCGCGCTTGAGCAGACCCACCCCGTGTTCGCCGGTGATCGTGCCGCCCAGTCGCAGACCGAGGTCCATGATCGCGCCGAAGGCCTGCCCGGCCCGCTCCGTGGCCGCTTCGTCGGCTGCGTCGAAGACGACGATCGGGTGGGTGTTGCCGTCACCCGCATGGGCGCAGACGCCCACAACGGTGTCGTATTCCGCCGAGATGCGCTCCACCCCGTCGAGCATGTCGGCGAGTCGCGAGCGGGGCACGGCGACGTCGTCGATCATCGTCGTGCCGAGCTTCTCCATCGCCACGAGGGCCATCCGCCGCGCGGCGAGGAACATTTCCGAGGACGCCGGATCGTCTGCGACGTCCACCTCGAACGCCCCGGCTACAGCGCAGAGTTCGGCGATCCGCGCCAGTTCGGCGAGTGGTTCTGCGGTATCGAGCCCCACCAGGAGCAGCGCGGCGGTCCCCTCGGGGAGCCCCAGGTGCGTGAGCGCGTTGACCGCGCGGACCGTCGTACGGTCCATGAGTTCCATCAGTGACGGGGTGTGACCTGCCGCCATCACGGCGGCGACCGCGCGGCCGACGTCGGCTGTGCAGGAGAACTGGGCGGCCAGGACCAGCTGCGGCAGCGGGTCCGGCTTCAGCGCGAGGACGGCCTGCGTGACGATGCCGAGGGTGCCTTCGGAGCCGACGAACAGCCGGGTCAGGTCGTAGCCCGCGACGCCTTTGGCGGTGCGCCGCCCGGTGCGCAGGATGTCGCCGCCGGCCAGGACGACCTCCAGGCCGAGCACGTACTCGGCGGTGACGCCGTATTTGACGCAGCAGAGCCCGCCCGCGCCGGTGCCGATGTTGCCGCCGATGGTGCACAGTTCCCAGCTGGAAGGGTCCGGCGGGTAGGTGAGTCCGTGCTTCTGGACTTCCCGGGTCAGGTGGGCGTTGATGACGCCGGGTTCGACGACGGCGATGCGGTTGACCGGGTCGATCTCCAGGATGCGGTCCATGCGCAGCATCGACACGACGACGCAGCCGTCGACGGCGTTGGCGGCCCCGGACAGTCCGGTGCGGGCGCCCTGCGGGACGACGGGGACGTTCAGTTCAGACGCCGTACGGAGGACATGCTGCACCTGCCCGACGTTCGACGGCAGGACGACAACGGCGGGTGCGCCGACTTCGCACATGGGCGCCATGTCCTGGGCGTACGAGGCCATCACCTGGGGATCAGTCACCAGGGCGTCGTCGGGGAGACCTGCACGCAGCCGGTCGATCAGCTCGCTCATATGGGCGATTCTGCTGCGCCCGGCCGCAACTGAACAGGCCCGCGGTAACGGTCTTGGGGTTTGCGGGGCGTCTTTTACCCCGGAAACCCCAAGACCGTTACCGCGGGAGCACCTGCTTCCCGGTGCGCTTACAGATTCCCGCGGAGCTCCTGCTCGCGCTCGATGGCCTCGAAGAGCGCCTTGAAGTTGCCCTTGCCGAAGCCCATCGAGCCGTGCCGCTCGATCATTTCGAAGAACACCGTCGGCCGGTCCTGGACCGGCTTGGTGAAGATCTGCAGCAGGTAGCCGTCCTCGTCGCGGTCGACGAGGATCTTCAGCTCGCGCAACGTCTCGACGGGCACGCGGGTCTCGCCGGCCCATTCGCCGAGGGTGTCGTAGTACGAGTCGGGGGTGTTGAGGAACTCGACACCGGCGGCGCGCATCGCCCGGACGGACGCCACAATGTCGTTGGTGGCCAGGGCCAGGTGCTGGACACCGGGGCCGCCGTAGAACTCCAGGTACTCGTCGATCTGCGACTTCTTCTTCGCGATGGCCGGCTCGTTGATCGGGAACTTGACCTTGAGCGAGCTGTTCGCGACGACCTTCGACATGAGCGCGGAGTACTCGGTGGCGATGTCGTCGCCGACGAACTCCTTCATGTTGATGAAGCCCATGACCCGGTTGTAGAAGGCCACCCACTCGTTCATCTTGCCGAGTTCGACGTTGCCGACGCAGTGGTCGATCGCCTGGAAGAAACGCTTCTGGCCGGAGGCGTCGAGGGACGCGGTGGTGATCGGGCCGCGGGCGACGTAGCCGGGGAGGTACGGGCCGGTGTAGCGGGACCGGTCGACGAGGGTGTGGCGGGTCTCGCCGTACGTCCCGATGGCGGCGAGGACGACGGTGCCGTTCTCGTCGGTGAGCTCGTACGGCTTCTCGAGCCCGGTCGCGCCGTGCTCGACGGCGTAGGCGTAGGCCTTGTGCACGTCCGGCACACCGATCGCCAGGTCGGTGACGCCGTCGCCGTGGTCGGCGATGTGGCGGCCGAGGTCCGTGCCGGCCTTGACCGGGGCGGTGATCACAAAGCGGGCGCTGCCCGACTCCATCACGTACGAGGCGGTCTCGCGGTTGCCGGTCTCCGGGCCCGAGTACGCCGTACAGCGCATACCGAACGCGATGGAGTAGTAGTGGGCGGCCTGCTTGGCGTTGCCGACCGCGAAGACCACGGAGTCCATGCCGAGGACCGGGAACGGGTCGGCGGTGGCCGCGGTGTCGGGGGTGGTGTGCGGCGTCTCGGTCATAGCGGGCGCTCCTCGGGTTCTTGTCAGCGGTGCTTCGGCGGCGGGGTCGCACCGGCTGGGCTTGGGCGGCCCGGCCGGTGACACCGTGGCTGCGCTTCGGTCCCCAGCGTCACGCTGATACGTCAAGATGCGCAAGGGTTTCTTATTTTACTAGGCACCCTGTATATCGAATCACGGATGAGTCAGTCTGATCTGTACAGCATGACCAGCCGATCCGACGGCGGGTCAGGCACCACCACCCCCGGGGTCGGGGCCGGCTTCGGCCGAAGAAGGGAACCCATGGGCATCGACGGACTGGACGGACGCCTGATCACCCTGCTGTCCGAGGAGCCCCGACTGGGCGTGCAGGAGTGCGCCCGGCGGCTCGGCGTGGCGCGCGGGACCGTGCAGGCGCGGCTTGACCGGCTGCGTGAGCGCGGGGTGATCCAGGGTTTCGCACCGCAGATCGACCCGGCCGCGCTGGACTACGGGGTGATGGCGTTCGCGACGCTGGAGATCAGACAGGGCCGCGGGACCCAGGTGCGTACGCACCTGACGGCGATCCCCGAAGTCCTGGAAATGCACACGATCACCGGCCAGGGGGACATGCTGTGCCGCCTGGTGGCGCGGTCGAACGCGGATCTGCAGCGGGTGATCGACACGGTCGTGGCGTACGACCACATCGTGCGGGCTTCGACGGCGATCGCGCTGGAGAACCCGGTGCCGTACCGGGTGCTGCCGCTGGTGGCCGCGGCGGCGGCCGACGAGGACGCCCCGGCCTGAGGGGAACCGCCCCGAGCCCGGCCCTGAATCCGACCCTGAACCCGACCCCGACCCCGACCCCGAGCCCGGCGTCAGGCCGTCTCCAGTAATGCAAAGATTTCTTTGCAAAGAATCCCGTATGACCTTTGCAAAGAAGTCTTTGCTTGCTAACGTCCTCGCTATGACAGGACAGCCGGACGCCGCGAGTCCCCTCGGCCACAAGATGCTCGACCTGGACCCGCGCACCCTGCGCGGCCTGGCCCACCCGCTGCGGATCCGGATGCTCGGCGCCCTGCGCACCGACGGCCCGGCCACCGCCTCGCAACTCGCCCAGAAGTTCGGCGAGTCCAGCGGATCGACCAGCTACCACCTGCGGCAGCTCGCCGAGCACGGACTCATCGAGGAGGACACCGAGCGCGGCACCGGCCGCGAGAGGTGGTGGCGTTCGACGCACGACGGCACCCGCATCCCTGTCCGCGCGCTCGCCGCAGACCCCGCCAACAGGGGCGCGCTGGCCCTGTTCCAGCATGAGATCGCCGCGATCCACAACCAGGAGCTCAGCGGCTGGTTCGCCGAGCAGGGGCAGTGGGGCGACGACTGGCTGGACGCCTCCGCCATAAGCGACTACCGGATCCTGCTGACCGCGGATGAACTGCGCGAGCTGAACAGCGAACTTCACGGCGTGCTGGAAAAGTTCCGCGAGCGCCGCCGGACCGGTGAAGCACCCGAAGGCGCGGAGCAGATCAAGCTGCACGTGCACTCGTTCCCCACGGGAACGCATCCCTCCCCTGCGGCAACGCAGAGCGACATCTAGCGCCTTCGGCACCGTCCAGGCACGACAGAACACCATCGGCGTCCATCCAGACCGAAAGGTGCTCCTTCGCCATGACCGTTTCCCGTACGGAATATCCCATATCAAGGGAAACACCCCCCAGACAGCACGACCGCCGCCCCCTTGTCATCGTGATGACGGCAAAGACCGTGTCGACCGCCGGAAACGCGCTCACGCTCATCGCGGTGCCCTGGTTCGTCCTGGACACGACCGGCAGTGCCGCGAAAGCCGGTCTGATGTCGTTCTGTTCGACCGTGCCGATGGTGCTGGCCGCACTGTTCGGCGGGCCGTTGATCGACAGGATCGGCTGGCGGCGCAGCAGTGTCGGCTGCGACCTCCTGGCCGCCGTCGCAACGGTCCTGGTCCCGCTGTTGCACCAGACAATCGGCTTGCGGCTGTGGCAGTTGATGATCCTGGTAGCGGTCAGCGGACTGTTCCAGATGCCCGGCGAGACCGCGCGCAGCATCATGCTGCCGACGGTCGCCGACCGGGCCGGGATGACGATGGCCCGGGCGGCCAGCGCGAACGACGCAGCCTTCCGCGCTGCCCGCATGATCGGCGCCCCCTTGGCGGGCGGCCTCATCGCGGTGATCGGTCCGGCCAACGCCCTGTACGTGGACGCTGTTTCGTTCGCCGGCTCCGCACTTCTCATCGCTCTGTTCGTGCGACTGCCCCGGGCTGACGCGAAGTCACAGTCAAGTCCGGGCGTACGGAATTACCTTCGCGAACTGCGCGAGGGCCTGGCCTTCGCCCGTCGCGAGCGGATCATCTTCACGACCATCGCCCTGTGCATAGTCACCAACGGCCTCGACCAGGGTTGGAACAGTGTGCTGCTTCCCCTGCACACCCGTCAGGAGCTGGGCGGTTCGGGGGTGTTGGGCCTGCTGGTCGGCGCGATGTCGCTGGGCGCGCTGTCCGGCACGGTCCTGTACGGCGCGGTCGGCCACCGCTTCTCCCAGTTCACCGTGTTCGCCGTCGCGTTCCTGCTGGCCGGCCCGCCCCGGTACGCGGTCGCGGCGTTCAGCGACGACACCCTGCCGCTGGCCGCCACGATGTTCTGCGGCGGCATCGCCTCGGGCATGCTCAACCCGATCCTGACCGCGATGCTCTTCGCGCACACCCCGGAGCACCTGCGCAGCCGGGTGCAGGGCCTGGTCGCGGCGGGTGTGATGTCGGCGATCCCGCTGGGCGGCCTGCTCGCCGGCTACCTCGCCGGGGGCTTCGGTGTCCGCAGCGCACTGCTGGTCGGCGGCGGGCTGTACCTGGTCGCGACGCTCAGCATCCTGGTGGTCCCGGCATGGCGGCAGCTGGACGAGCCAGCCAGGTCGGCTTGCTGATCCGGTGACGGGTCACCGCGGCTATCGCGAACATCCGTCACCGGATGAGTGAACTCCCCAGGACAGGCCCTAACAGCTCGGGACCTTGCCGCCCTCGCGGAGCCCCTTCAGGGCCGCCAGCGCGTCGTCGAGTGTGCCCACCGGGACCAGCCGCAGTCCTTCGGGCGTCGCCCGGCCGGCCGTCGCGCACTCGCCCTTCGGGAGCAGGAACACCTTCGCCCCGTCGTGCCTGGCGGACAGCATCTTCAGCGGTACGCCGCCGACTTCGCCGACCTTGCCGGTGTCGTCGATGGTTCCGGTCCCGGCGATGTCCGCGCCGCCGGTGAGGCTTTCGGGACCGAGTCTGTCGATGACGCCGAGGGTGAACATCAGGCCCGCGCTGGGGCCGCCGACGTCGGCCAGGTGGAGTTTGACCTTGACCGTGGCGGGGTCGAGCCCGAGTTTGCGGAGTGCGGCGACCATGGCGTGGTCCTGGGATTCAGCCATGTCCTTGAGGTTGATCTCGTCGACCTTCGCCCGCGACTTGCCCGCGGGGTAGACCGCGGCCTTCGGGACGACCGCTTCCTCGTTGTCCCACCAGGCTTCGAGCAGGCGGCCGAGGCGGATGCTCGTGTCCGGGGTCGTGGCCTGGATCGTGGTGATCCGCAGGTGCCCGTCGGTCGGGTGCACCGGCGCGCCGGAGACCTCGATGACCGGGGCGCCGCTGTCGTCGCCGAGGGTGTCGAAGGTGCGGTCGCCCGGCACGGTGACCGTGTACGGCAGGGGCACGCTGAAGGCGAAGACGCCGAGGATCAGGACAAGGAGGGCGGAGACCGGCAGGAGACGCTTGCTCTGGAGCACCTGTCGATTAAATCAGGACTGCGTACGGTCAGCCCGCGCGCAGGGTGCGCTCCTCCGGATTGAAACCGGCGGCGGGGCCCGCGAGGGCTTCGCCGATCTCCAGTGCGGTCTCGGAAACCCGCCGTCCGAAGCGGGTCGCCTCCTCGTCGCTGAACTCGTGGAACGACACGATGCCGACGGCGGCCTCCACTGCGGACAGCGGGCCGATCGCGCTGGCGATGCCGGGGGCTGTCCGGAATCCGTCGCCCGGCAGTCCCACGTACGGCTGGAGGAACGGCCGGCCGCCGCGGTCGGTGCGGGCGCAGCCGGGGCCCGCGCGGTCGAGCCCGGCGCGGGACCGGCGGGCGGACAGCAGGGCACGGCCTGCCGCGCACTCGTCGAGTCCGTGCCGGGAGCCGACCCGGTAGGCGACGTGGTAGTCGGTCCAGGTGGGTTCGGCGACGGCGACGACCAGTGCCTCGTCGGCGTCCACGATGGTGAGGTGGGCGGTGGCGCCGGTCTCTTCGGCCAGGCGGCGCAGGCTGGGCAGGGCGCCCTCGCGCAGGAGTGGCTGGGCACGGCGGGCCAGTTGCAGGGCCCCGAGGCCGAGCCGGATGCGTCCGCCGGCTTCGCGGTGGACGAGTCCGTGGGCGTCGAGGGTGGCGAGCATCCGGTAGACGACCGTGCGGTTGACGCCGAGCGCGACGGTGAGGTCGGGGACGGTCATGCCGTCCGGCGCGTCGGCGAGCAGGGACAGGATCCGCAGCCCTCTATCGAGGGTCTGCGACGTCTCCGCGACCATGGAGCGTCTCCCTTCGCGCAGTGGTTCTGACTGCGTTCAGCCGCCCTTGCGGCTTTCACTGTGACAACACAGCAGGCGCGGGATTGCTCCGGTTTCAGCCCCCTACGCTCCCCTTGGGGTCACCGTAACCAGCAGCGGGGGAATGGACACTACTAATTCCAGAATATGGGCACTCCACAGGGCGAACTGCCGTGGAAAATCATGCGATACGCCGCTAAATGCGGCACGGATTCCCAGTGTGACGTCGACGATGGTTTTCGGGTCATGAAACAGTCGTCTCAGGATCTGAACAGTAGACAAACGATTGGTCTGGCCGTCCGGCACACACCGGCCGGGCCGGAGCCCGTCCGGTTCACCTGCCGCCGGTCGCCCAGTCGTGGATCTTCTTGATCCGGCCCTGCAACTGCCCCGCCGTCGCCTGGGCCACCGCCGGGCCGCCGCAGACCCGGCGCAGTTCGTTGTGCACCTGGCCGTGGCTCATGCCGCTGCGGTGATGCCACGCCGCGACGAGGCCGTTCAGTTCCTTGCGCAGTTCGGTCAGCTGCCGGTGGGTGACGACGGGGCGCTGGTCAGCGGGCTTCTCCGACAGGTCGGCTTCGCTGTCGGGCTTCTTGCGGCTCTTGGCGAGTTGCTTGGCCTGGCGGGTCTGGAGCAGCATCTGCACCTGGTCGGGTTCCAGGAGACCGGGGAGGCCGAGGTACTCCTCCTCCTCTTCGCTGCCGACGTGCGCCTGGAGACCGAATTCGTTGCCGTCGAACAGGACGCGGTCGAAGCGGGCTTCGGACTCCAGCGCCTCGAAGGAGAACAGTTCCTCCTCGCCGGTGTCCTCGTCCTTGGTCTTCTCTGCTTCGGCGAGCATCGCGTCTTCGGCGGCGTAGGGGTTCTCCTCGCCGGTCTTCTTGCGGTCGAGCACGTGGTCGCGCTCGACTTCCATCTCGTTCGCGTGCTGGAGCAGCGTGGGCACGGACGGCAGGAACACCGAAGCGATCTCGCCGCGCCTGCGGGCCCGGACGAAACGGCCGACGGCCTGGGCGAAGAACAGCGGGGTGGAGATGGTCGTGGCGAACACGCCGACGGCCAGACGGGGGACGTCCACGCCTTCGGAGACCATGCGGACGGCGACCATCCAGCGGTCCTCGGACGCCGCGAACGCGTCGATCTTCTTGGACGCGCCGACGTCGTCGGAGAGGACGACGGTCGCCTTGCCGCCGGTGATCTCCTTGATCATCACCGCGTACGCGCGGGCCGCGTTGTGGTCTGTGGCGATGACCAGGCCACCGGCGTCGGGGACGGCCTTGCGCACCTCGGTCAGGCGCTTGTCCGCGGCCCGCAGGACCGCTGGCATCCAGGCGCCCGCCGGGTCCAGGGCGGTGCGCCAGGCCTGGCTGACCGCGTCCTTGGTCATCGGCTCGCCCAGCGACGCGGCGATCTCGTCCCCGGCTTTGGTCCGCCAGCGCAGGTCGCCGGAGTACGACATGAAGATCACTGGGCGGACGACGCCGTCGGACAGCGCGTGGCCGTAGCCGTAGGTGTAGTCCGCGTAGGACTTGCGGATGCCCTCGTCGTCGGGGGCGTAGGTGACGAACGGGATCGGGTTCGTGTCGGAGCGGAACGGCGTGCCGGTCAGCGCGAGCCGGCGGGTCGCGGGCTCGAACGCCTCGTACACCGCCTCACCCCAGGACTTGGAGTCGCCGGCGTGGTGGATCTCGTCGAGGATCACCAGGGTCTTGCGGCCCCCGGTGCGGTTGCGGTGCAGCATCGGGTGCATCCCGACCCCGGCGTAGGTCACCGCGACGCCGTCGAAGTCACGGGAGGTGCCGCCCTGCGACCCGGAGTAGTTCGGGTCGAGCCGTATGCCCACCCGGGCGGCGGCCTCGGCCCACTGCTTCTTCAGGTGCTCGGTGGGGGCCACCACGGTGATCTGCTGGACGGTGTGGTTGTGCAGCAGTTCGGCGGCGATCCGCAGCGCGAAGGTCGTCTTCCCGGCGCCGGGGGTCGCGACTGCCAGGAAGTCCTTCGGCTGTCGCGTGAGGTATTCGTCGAGGGCCCCCTGCTGCCAGGCGCGCAGTTTGCTCGCGGTGCCCCAGGGGGCCCTGGCCGGGAAGGCCGGGGACAGGTGGGACGCGGCCGAGGTGCTCGACATGCTCACAGTGATGGCTCTGCTCCGGGACTTCTCGTACGACCGTCTTCTCGATGCTCAGACGATCAGGGCAACGCCGATCGACGATACCCGAGACCCCGGGTGCGCGTCGGGCACTCGACACGCATCAGCCGTTCGGGCGCACTCGGCGCTGCGTCACCCGAAGCAGTGAACTTCAACGGCGGGCAAGGAGATTGACATCTATCCCCCCTAGATTTATCGTCACGCCTACGGCGATGAAGCTCCTCGATATCGCGAGGGCACTGAAAAATCATGGCCGCACCGTCCGCAACGACACTGGCCGCCGTACCAAATGGGGCTGCCCGTGCGGCACGCACAGCGCCGGCCTCCCGCGCCGACGCACCGTCTCGCCCGGTGTGGTCGCCGCCACGATCCAGCGGCTGCGGCGCCTTCCGGAAGGACGACTGTCATGAAGACCGACTACACCGTGCACGCCAAGCGCTGGGCGCGCGGCTGGGAACTGCGCATCGACGGCGTCGGAGTCACGCAGACCCGCAGACTCTCCGACGCCGAGGCGATGGTCCGGGACTATCTGGCGCTGGCACTCGACACTCCGCCCGGCGTCTTCGCCGTGGAGATCCTCCCCGAAGTCGGCGACGGAATCGACGAGGAAGTCCTCGAAGCCCGCCAGGCAGCCCGCGCCGCCGAGGAGGCGCAGCAGGCCGCTGCGGCCCGTTCCCGCGCGCTCGCCTGCAAGCTCAAATCCCGGGGCATGACCGGGCGGGAGATCGCAGCCGTGCTCAAGATCTCAACGCAGCGCGTGTCCCAACTGCTGCGCGCCTGTTAAGGAATCTCTGAATTCCCCGGCCGACGCCCTGGTCACATCGCGCCGCCCGTCGCGGTGGCGGCGACGAGTGCGTCCCAGTCGGTGCCGAGGTCAGCGTCAAAAATTCCCCCAGCTTGTTCCGGCGCGCCAGAGATCACGGCGCGCGGTGCCGATCGTACGTTCTTGACCTTCCGTCAGAAAGGTTTGGGGGCAAGCGGTTTCAGCTGCTTCCCACCCCTGGCTTCAGTACGGGGTGACGTCCCACGGGCGGATGGGCAGTCGGTCGACCGCGCGCCCGGTGGCGTTGCGGACGGCCGCCGCCGTCGCGGCGGGCACGGGGACGAGCGCGGCGTCGGCGAGTCCCTTCGCGCCGAACGGAGCGCCGGGCTGTGGTTCTTCGTGCCACAGGGCGATACGCAGCGGCGGCACGTCGTCGGTGCCGGGCAGCGCGGGGCTGTCGGCGTCCTCGACCAGGGCGAGGCCGATGCCCATGGCGACGGCCCCTTCGACGCGGGCGCGGGCCTGCCGGGGGTCGAGGACCTTTCCGGCGTCGTAGGCGCCGGTGACGTCGACGACGGTGACGGTGCCAAGGTCGGGGTCGACGTCGACGACGACGCGGTAGGCGGCGAAGGCGAGGGCCGCGTAGGTGTCGCCGCCGCCGGCGTCGTCCAGGGGTTCGGTGTGCGGGGCGCGGCCGATGCCGCCGACGGCGATCGGCGCCTGGCCCAGGAGCGCGGTTTCGGCGGGCAGGTCGACGAGGCCGTCGTAGCTGACGATGCGGCCGTCTTTGATGTGCAGGAGTGCCTGCGTCATGCCGTACCGGGCGGCGATGGGCGCCAGGAGGCGGCCGCGGATGTCGCGGGCGGCCTGTTCGACGGCCGCCGCGGTGAGCCAGGTGTGGCGGCCGACGCCGGGGGGTCCTGCGGTGGGCATGCCGGTTCCGGCGGGCAGCACGATGGCGTCTTCGACGCCGAGGATCTCGTGCACGATCTGCTGGGCGAGGGTCACGAAGCCCTGGCCGGTCTCGACGGCGGCGCATGTGACGGTGACGTGGTGGCCGTCGAGGCGGACGGTGGCGGTGGAGGATTCGTCGGAGCCTTCGCCGCCGAGCAGCGGGACCATGCCGACGGCGTAGCCGACGCCACGGCGCAGTCCGGCGGGTGCGGGGGTCTCCGGCAGGGGTTCTTCGGCGACGGCCCGGATGAGCGCGCCGACGGGTGCGGGCGCCGGCAGGACCTGGGTGGTGGGCAGCATGATGCCCGGGCTGATGGCGTTGCGCAGCCGCAGTTCGACCGGGCCCATGCCGAGGGCGGTGGCGAGTTTGTCCATCTGGGCTTCGTACGCGAAGCACACCTGGGTGGCCCCGGGTCCGCGCATCGTGCCCGCGGGCGGGTGGTTGGTGCGCAGGGCCCAGGCGTCGACGACGGCGTGCGGGACCATGTAGGGGCCGGTGGCGCACCCTGCGAGCTGGGCCAGGACGGGTGCGGAGTCGGCCGCGTACGCCCCGCCGTCGAGGAAGATCTGCGCTTCGACGCCGAGGAGCCGCCCGTCGACGTCGGCGCGGTGCCGGTATTTGAGCACGGCCGCATGGCGCTGGCCGCCCGCGTGCAGGGATTCGGCCCGGTCGAGGACTGCTTTGACGGGTCGCCCGGTGCGCAGGGCGAGCAGGCTCACACAGGCCAGGAGGCCGATGTCCTCGCGGGTTCCGGCGGAGCCGCCGACGCCGGCGGGTATCAGGCGCAGGTCCTCGGGGGGCAGGCCGAGGCATTCGGCGGTCTGGTCGCGGTCGGCCTGCGGCCACTGGGTGGCGGTGTGGAGTTCGAGGGTGCCGAGGTGTGTCCGCCCGGCCCCCGGTACGGGAACGGCCAGGGCCGCGTCGGTGGCGGCGTTGGCCTGCTGCTGCGGGCCGAGCACGTAGGTGCCTTCAACCACCGTCTCCTGGACGGGTTTTCCGTCGTGCCGTTCGGTGACGGGGCTGCCGTGCCGGAGTTCGATGTGCCGCAGGATGTTGCCGTCGGGGTGGACGGCAGGCCGCGCGAAGGCCTGTTCGGGTTCGAGCAGTGGTTCGAGCACCTGGTAACCCACCTGGAGGGCGGCGGCGGCCCGGCGGGCGGCGTGCGGGGTGTCCGCGGCGACCGCCGCGACGGGTTCGCCGCGGAAGCGGACCACGCCGTCGGCGAGCGGCGGCCGGTCGGCGACGACCTGGCCGTAGACGGTGCCGGGGGCGAAGTCGGCAGCGGTGATGACCGCGTGCACGCCCGGGAGCGTGTAGACGCTGCCCGCGTCGATGCCGAGGATCCGCGCGTGGGGGTGCGGGGAGCGCACCAGGACACACCAGAGCATGCCGGGGACCCAGAGGTCAGCGGTGTACGCGAAGCGGCCCTGCGCCTTGGCGGCGCCGTCGGGGCGGTCCGCTGGGGATCCGATGGTCATCGGGGACCGCCGTTGTATCCGGTCCGGCCGGAGGTGCCGGCCTGACCGCCGTAGGCGATCCGACCCGGAGCGTCACCCTGACCGCCGAATCCGGGCTGGCCCGGAGCGTCACCCCGACCGCCGTACGCGATCCGCCCGGAGGCCCCGGCCTGCCCGGCGTTCGCGGACCGGTTGCGGGCCACCGCGAGGACCGCCTCGACCATGCGGTTCGGCCCCGCGCAGCGGCAGGGGTGTCCGGCCAGCGCGGCCCGTACGGTCGCTTCGTCTGGGTCCTGGACCCGGTCCAGGAGGGCGGTGGCCGCGAGGACCACCCCGGGGGTGCAGAAGCCGCACTGCACCGCGCCGCGGTTGATCAGCGCGCGCTGGATGTCGGTGGGCGCACCGTCCGCGGACAGACCTTCGACCGTACGGATGTCCCGTTCGCCCAGGACCGCGGCGGCGGTCAGGCACGCGGCGGTGGCCGCGCCGTCGACGGTGACGGTGCACATGCCGCACACACCGTCGCCGCAGCCGTCCTTGGTGCCGGGCAGGCCGAGCCGCTCGCGCAGGACGAACAGCAGGCTCTCGCCGATCCACGCCCGGTCGACCTGGTGGTCCGCCCCGTTTATCCGGAGCCGGTAGGTGGCGGCGGGGTCGGGTGGGATCATGCGGTGGGCTCCTGGGGGCTGAACTCGTGGAGCACGGCGCGCCGGGCGCAGACGGCGACGACGTGTGCGCGGTGCGCGGTCTCGGTGCGGCCGCCGCCCACGGGGCGGAGTTCGGCGGCCACGAGCTGGCCGAACTCGTCGGCGGTGCGGGCGGGTTCGTACAGTCTGCCGGTGTACGGGTCGATGCGTTCGACGAGCCACTTCTCGGCAGCTGTCGCGCGGTGGACGTAGCCGGGGTGGGCGCCGCCGACCGCGCAGCGCACCGCGGGGACCGCCGGGTCGACGACGAAGGCCAGGGTGATCGGCCGGCCGCCGCCCACGGGGACTTTCACGAACCGTTGCCGGCCACGCAGCCGCGGCACCCGGACGCCCAGGATCAGTTCGCCGCGGTGCAGCAGTTGTCCGGGCCCGGTCAGCAGGTGCGGGTGGGCTTCGCGGACCCCGTCGCCCGAGGCGACCAGGACCACTGCTTCGTATGCGGCCAGGACCAGCAGCACGTCGGGGTCGTACCGGGGCGGCCCCGGCGTGCCGAAGCCGTCGCCGGGCACGGGGTGGCCCACGGCGAGGTTCCCGCCCAGGGTCGCGCTGTTGCGTACGTGGACCGGCCCGGCCTGCCGTGCGGCGGAGGCCAGGGCCGGGAACAGTTCGGCGATGTCACTGCCGCCGAGCCGGGCCCAGGTCAGTCCGGCGCCGAGCAGCGCGTTGGACTCCTCGAAGCCCCACTGCCGCAGTTCGGCGACGCCCCCCAGGCCGATCAGTGCGCGTGGGCGCACCGTCAGGTCGTTGATGCGCGGCATCAGGTCGGTGCCGCCGGCCACAATGACGGCGTCGGGCGCGGAGGCCAGCATGTGCAGGGCCTCGGGCACCGAACCAGGATTCATGATCATCGCGTCCACAGTCTTCATTTGCAGCGGGTCCGGCCCGGGGTGGCCATCGGGCCGGACCCGGGGCCGGCCGGATCGTTCCGGAGTCTTCCTCCGGCGGAGCCTGGGGGTGGCACCCGGAACGATCCACCCGGCGTGCGGAGCGGGGGCGGCCTACTTGGCGCCGCCGCCCTTGCCGCCCTTGCCGCCCTTGTCCTTGTCGCCGCCACTGTTGGGCATGGTCTCGTAGATCTCCTTGCACATCGGGCAGACCGGGTACTTGTTCGGGTCGCGGCCCGGCACCCAGACCTTCCCGCACAGAGCGATGACCGGGGATCCGGACATCGCGCTGTCCATGATCTTGTCCTTCTGGACATAGTGCGCGAACCGCTCGTGGTCACCGTCACCGTGGGAGAGCTTCGGTACCTCTTCGATGAGCGTGCCGGTGCCCGAGCTGCGCTCCGGGGCTTCTGAAGGGAAAGGAGTGGTCATACGCCAAGTGTATGAGCCTGCGGTTCCCCGGCTCAGTTGAGCGTCGGATCCTCCGGATAGGTCGCCACCATCGCGAGTTCCCCGCGCTGGCGGCGCAGCACCGCCCGCCACAGCCGCTCGGGGTCGGCCGAGAAGGCGTCGCCCGGTTCGGACTCCACGACGTACCACGCGCCCTCGGCCAGTTCCCCCTCCAGTTGCCCGGGCCCCCACCCGGCGTAGCCCGCGAAGACCCGCAGCGAGCCGATGTCGGGGGTGAGCAGCCCCGGCGTGGTGTCGAGGTCGATGAGCCCGGCCACGCCGTGCACGAGGCGGAAGCCCTCGGGCTCGGCGCCGCCGGGGATGGCGGCCAGACACAGGGCGGAGTCCATGGCGACGGGGCCGCCCTGGAACACCACCGCCGGCGCGGTGGCGCTTTTGGCCCAGTCGGGCAGGACGTCTTCGACGTCGACGGGGGTGGGCCGGTTGATGACCACCCCGAGCGATCCTTCTTCGTCGTGGTCGAGCAGCAGCACGACCGACCGGTCGAAGTTCGGATCGGTCAGCGCGGGAGTCGCCACAAGCAGGCGTCCGGTGAGCGAGACCTCGGTCATGCCGTCATGATCCCGCATCCGGGGCCTCCGGCAGTAGGCAACGCGGATAACCGTGGTGGCGGGTGCCGTGCTCTGCCGCGTACGTGCGCGGGGACCGTTGTGGACCACGTACCGTGGCTCGTTGTCATCAGGCCCGTTTTCTCCCCTCTCACGGAACGCGAGACTCATGCAAGACGATGTGTTGTTCGTCCATGGCGGTTCCCCGCTGACCGGCGAGGTCACGGTCAAGGGTGCCAAGAACCTGGCCCCGAAGGCCATGGTGGCGGCCCTGCTCGGAGAGGAACCCTCAAGGCTGCGCAACCTGCCGGACATCCGCGATGTGCAGATCGTCCGGCGGCTCCTTGAGCTGCACGGCGTCGTGGTGAGCGGCGGGGACGAGGACAACGAGCTGGTGTTCGACCCCACCAGGGTCGAGCAGGCCAACGTCGCGGACATCGACGCGCACGCGGGGTCCAGCCGGATCCCGATCTTGTTCTGCGGGCCGCTGCTGCACCGGCTGGGCCGGGCGTTCATCCCCGACCTCGGCGGCTGCCGGATCGGCGACCGGCCGATCGACTTCCATCTGAACGTGCTGCGCGAGTTCGGCGCGACCATCGAGAAGCTGCCCGAGGGGCTCTACCTCGAAGCGCCCGGCGGGCTGCACGGGGCGAAGATCCGGCTGCCGTTCCCGAGTGTGGGCGCGACCGAGCAGGTGCTCCTGGCGGCGGTGCGGGCCAAGGGCACCACCGAGCTGAGCAACGCCGCGGTCGAGCCGGAGATCATCGACCTGATCGCCGTGCTGCAGAAAATGGGCGCGATCATCTCGGTCACCACCGACCGGGTCATCCGGATCATCGGGGTGGACCGCCTGGGCGGCTACAACCACCGGGCCCTCCCGGACCGCCTGGAGGCCGCCTCGTGGGCTTGCGCGGCGCTGGCGACCAAGGGTGACATCTACGTCCGCGGAGCCCGTCAGCTGGACATGATGACGTTCCTGAACGTCTTCCGGCAGGTCGGCGGGGCGTTTGAGATCGACGACGAGGGCATCCGGTTCTGGCACCCGGGCGGGGATCTGAAGGCCATCGCCCTGGAGACCGATGTGCATCCGGGCTTCCAGACCGACTGGCAGCAGCCCCTGGTGGTGGCGCTGACGCAGGCCTCGGGGTTGTCGATCGTGCACGAGACGGTGTACGAGCGGCGGCTCGGCTTCACCGAGGCGCTGAACCAGATGGGCGCCACAATCCAGCTGTACAGCGAGTGCCTGGGCGGCACACCGTGCCGGTTCGGCCAGCGCAACTTCCAGCACTCCGCGGTCATCTCCGGGCCGTCCAAACTGCTCGGCGCCGACCTGGTGATCCCCGATCTGCGCGGCGGTTTCTCCTACCTCATCGCGGCGCTGGCCGCGGAGGGCACGTCCAGGGTCGTCGGCATCGACCTGATCAACCGCGGCTACGAGGACTTCCTCGGCAAGCTGACCGCGCTGGGCGCGAACATCGAGCTGCCCGCCGTCGAACTGGCCTTGCGTTAACCCCCGGAACCTCGGGCGTACGGTCCGCAGATACGTCAGGGCGTCCCCGGAAGGGGACGCCCTGACGTGTTAACGCGACTCCTCAGCGTGCTTCAGCACGCTTCACCACACTGAGGGGCTTACTACTTCTTGCCCTTGGCGGCTTCCTTGAGCTTCGAGCCCGCCGAAACCTTGACACTGAAGCCGGCCGGGATGTCGATCGGCTCACCGGTCTGCGGGTTCCGCGCGGTACGGGCCGAACGGGCCGTGCGCTCGAAGGTGACGAAGCCGGGAATGGTGATCTTCTCATCGCCCTTGGCGACGATCTCGCCCGCTACCTCGGCGAAAGCGTTCAGCACGGCGTCGGCGTCCTTGCGGGTGACGTCGGCGCGTTCCGCCAGAGCGGCAACCAGCTCACTGCGGTTCATGTGTTTCTCCCGTGGTCTTTCCAACTCGCTGTTCTTGCCCCGGGACGAATCCTGCACACATCCGCACCCGGAAGCGAATCAGGGACACGCGGAAAAATGCGTGGATCCCGGTATTTTCGCGACTGTCGCAGCGTACGGCCCCGGATTGGCTGGCGCACGTCCGCCCCTGACGAAGCTACAGTCCGATCATCCGGCAGTACGGTTTCCAGCCAGGCGTCAGAACCTTGCCCCCGCAAGGGGATCCGGGTCACAGGACACCTGTCCGACCGCCCGGATCCCTTACCTGTCAAGCCTTCTGACGACCCGCCAGGGCGACGTCCTTGACCGCGGCGGCCACCGCGCCGGACACCTGCGGGTTGAAGACGCTGGGGATCACGTAGTCGGCGTTCAGCTCATCATCGGACACAACGGCCGCCAGAGCGCGTGCGGCGCCCAGCATCATCTCGGTGGTCACGTGCGTACTCTGCGCGTCCAGCAGTCCGCGGAAGACACCCGGGAAGACCAACACGTTGTTGATCTGATTGGGGAAATCGCTGCGCCCGGTGGCCACCACGGCGGCGTGTTCGGCGGCCGCGGAGGGGTCGACCTCGGGGTCCGGGTTGGCGAGGGCGAAGACGATCGCGCCGTCGTTCATCCGCGCGATGTCGGCACCCGTGAGGACGTTCGGCGCGGACACCCCGATGAAGACGTCGGCGCCGCCGACGGCCTCCTTGAGGGTGCCGGACAGGCCGTGCGGGTTGGTGTTCTCGGCGACCCAGCGCAGGTCGTCGTCCAGCCCACCGCGTTCGGTGTGCACGACGCCGTGGATGTCGGCGACCACCAGGTGCTGGGCGCCGGCCTCCATCAGGAGCTTGAGGATGGCGGTCCCGGCCGCGCCGGCTCCGGACATGACGATCCGTACGTCTTCGATCTTCTTGTCGACGACCCGCAGCGCGTTCGTCAGCGCGGCCAGGACGACGATCGCGGTGCCGTGCTGGTCGTCGTGGAACACGGGGATGTCCAGGGACTCCCGCAGGCGGCGCTCGATCTCGAAGCAGCGCGGCGCGGAGATGTCCTCCAGGTTGATCCCGGCGAAACCGGGGGCGATCATCTGGACGGCCCGGACGATCTCGTCGGTGTCCTGGGTGTCCAGGCAGATCGGCCAGGCGTCGATGCCCGCGAACCGCTTGAACAGGGCGGCCTTGCCCTCCATGACCGGCATCGCGGCCAGCGGGCCGATGTTGCCCAGGCCGAGCACCGCGGAGCCGTCGGTGACCACGGCCACCGAGTTGCGCTTGATGGTCAGGCGGCGGGCGTCCTCGGGGTTCTCGGCGATCGCCATGCAGACACGTGCCACCCCGGGCGTGTAGATCAGCGACAGGTCGTCGCGGTTCCGGATGGGGTGCTTGGACTGCATCTCGATCTTGCCGCCGAGGTGCATCAGGAACGTACGGTCGGAGACCTTGCCGAGGGTGACCCCCTCGATTCCGCGGATCTCCTCGACGAGCGAGTCCGCGTGCGCGGTGGAGGTCGCGGCGATGGTGACGTCGATCTGCAACCGCTCATGGCCGGAGGCGGTCACGTCGAGGGCGGTGATCGAGCCGCCGGCGGCCTCGACGATGGTGGTGAGTCTGCCGACCACCCGGCCCCCGGCGGGGACCTCCAGACGTGCGGTGATCGAATACGAGGCGCTGGGCACTGCGGCCATGGACGTGCTTCTCCTTAGATCTCCCGGCGCCGCGGGACCCCGTCGTCCCTCCGCACAGCCAGCTGTGACGTACGGCACCGCCGTCCATCGTTCCACTTGCGGGCCGCGTGCGCGGCCGGGGGTTCGGTTACCGACCGGTATAAACCAATCGGGCCCGTCCCGACCCGCCACGGCGGCCCCGGTGAATCTTCTTCACGATCCACTCTTGGCTCATCGCGCACATCGGTTACTGTGGTGGTGGCATCGGTTCGATCCAAGCCCCCGGGCCCAACCTCAGTCCCTCAGAGGGACCTCCCGCCGCGAGGCGAGCATGGCGGGCCGGTGCTTTTAGTCATCGCAGCAGTGGTTCACAGAAGCGGCCGGCGTTGCCCCGACAGGGGTGGTGCCGGTCGCTTTTTATTGACCCATGTCCCTAATGTGATGGTTGTCGCATTACCTCGCGCCACATGATGCTCCTGCTCCGTCCGTCACCGTCGCTGCCGGCACTGCCGTCACTGCCGCCACTGCCGCCACTGTCGTCACTGTCGTCACGCAAAGGATCAAGGTCGTATGAGCGGTTCCTGGACTCAGCTACCCGCCCACCGCGCCTGGCTCGACGCTGAGGGCCGCCGGCTGCTCGACTTCGCCGAAACCGCCAAAGTGCCCGGCGGGTTCGCCTGGCTGGACGCCGGCGGACACCCCGACCCGGAGCAGCCGCTGCAACTGTGGATCACCGCGCGGATGACCCACGTCTTCGCGCTGGCGACGCTGCGCGGCGTCCCCGGCGCGGCGGCGTACGCCGACCACGGAGTCGCCGCACTGCTCGACGGACCGCTGCGGGACCACGTCCACAACGGCTGGTTCCCGGCCCTCGGGGACGAGCGCAAGACCATGTACGACCACGCCTTCGTCCTCATCGCCGCGTCCTCGGCGGCACAGGCCGGACGGCCGGGCGCGGACAAACTGCTCCAGGACGCCGCCCGGATCGTCGAACGCTACTTCTGGGACGACGTCCACGGCTGGTCCCTGGAGGCGTACGACAGGGCCTGGACCGAGCCCGAGGCCTACCTGGGCGCCAACAGCAACATGCACTCGGTCGAGGCGTTCCTGTCAGTCGCCGACGCACTGGGCGATCCGGTGTGGCGCGACCGGGCGCTGCGGATCGCCGGGTTCTTCATCGACCACGTGGCCCGGCGGCACGGCTGGCGCGTCCCCGAACACTTCGACCCCGCGGGCGGGGTCGCGCTGGAGTTCAACGCGGAGAACAAGGCCGACAAGTTCCGTCCGTACGGGACGACCCCCGGGCACGCGCTGGAGTGGGCACGACTGCTGCTGCACCTGCGGGCGGGCCTCGCGGCGCAGGACCGCGAGCCCGACCGTCCCAGTGCTGAGACCGTCCCCGAATGGCTTGAAGAAGCCGCCCGCGGCCTCTTCGACGGCGCGGTAGAGGTCGGCTGGCGCGCCGACGGCACCGACGGATTCGTCTACACGCTCGACCACCACGACAAACCAGTCGTACGGGAGCGCATGCACTGGGTGGTCTGTGAAGGGATCAACGCCGCGGCGGTGCTGGCCCGGGTGACACACGACGAGAAGTACGAGCAGTGGTACCGCACACTGTGGGACTACGCCGAGAAGCATCTGATCGACCGTCAACAAGGTGGCTGGTTCCACGAGTTGGATCCGTCGAACCGCCCGGCCGCGAGCGTGTGGCCGGGCAAGGCCGACACCTACCACGCGTATCAGGCCACACTCATCCCGCAGTCGCCGCTCACGCCGATGCTGGCCGGAGCGCTGCGCGCGAGCCTGGAGGCGACCCGGTGAGCATCGCGGTGGCGGGCGAGAACATCATCGACCTCGTGCCGATCGACGGCGAGGAGTCCGGATTCCGGGCACTGCCCGGCGGCAGCCCGGCGAACGTGGCCATCTCCGTGGCCCGCCTCGGCACGCAGTCCTCGCTGATCGCCCGGATCGGCGGCGACGCGTTCGGCGCGAAGGTCCGCCGGCGGCTCGACGCCGACAACGTGCTGGGCCGCTACCTGGTCGACTCCGACGACCCGTCCTCGCTCGCGGTGGTGACCTTCGACGCGGAGCGGCGGGCCCGCTACGACTTCTGGGTCAGCGGTACGGCCGACGCGCTGTGGCGGGACGAGGAACTGCCCCAGCGGCTGGCCGACGACGTCACCGCGCTGCACGTGGGCTCGATCGGGCTGCACCTGCGACCCGGCGGGGACAGTCTGATCCGGCTGGCCGAGCGGGAGTTCGCCCGCGGCGCGGTCACCGTGACGCTGGACCCGAACATCCGCGCCGACGTGGTCGCCGGCGGCCTCGCGGTGGTCCGCGAACGCCTGGAGCACCTCGCGCCGTACGTCCATGTGGTCAAAGTCAGCGACGAGGACCTGGCACTGCTGCACCCTGACCTGACGATGAAGCAGGCGGCGCGGTACTGGCTGGAGTTGGGCCCGGTGCTGGTCGTGGTGACCCAGGGGGCACAAGGCGTCTACGCGCTGACCGGCACGTACGATCTGACCGTCGCCGCGCCCGACATCAAGCTGGTGGACACCGTCGGCGCGGGCGACACCTTCACCGGGGCCATGCTGCACATGATGGGCAAAACCGACCTGCTCGGCGGCGACCGGGTCGAGGCGCTGCGCACCGTGGACACCGACCTCCTCGAAGGGATCCTGTCGTACGCGGCGATCGCCGCCGCGATCAACTGCGAACGCGAGGGCGCGGACCCGCCGACGGACCTTGAGGTCATGGAATGGCTGACTCCCCGGCTCTGACGTGATTGAGGCAACGAAAAAGGCCCGGTACGCAGTGCGTACCGGGCCTCAGCCGTCACATAGGGGTGGAGGTGCCGGGAATTGAACCCGGGTCCTGTGGTGCCCAACCAGAGCTTCTCCGAGCGCAGTCCGCTGTGCGGTTCACCCCTGCTTGCGCAGGGCTATCACCGTATTTCTCAGCCCCGAAACTCTCACGGACAAGTTTTCGCCGGCTCAGCCACTGTTTGATTTCCCGTACGCCCCCGTGACCGGGTCGTACGGTTTAGTCCCCTAGATTATGCCGGGATCCAAGTCGGGAACACTCTTGGGCCGACACCTCGCAAGGTCGCTGCTAGATTAAATCAGGCAGCGAGGGCGAAGGAATCGCGCTTGGTATTGGCGATTATTTTTTGCGACATATGGTTAACGAGATCATTGCCGCTTCCTCGGCTCGCTTCCTCTGCTTCGACAATCCCCAGTCGAAACCGATCACCCCCTATGGAATTTTCAAGCAGCCAGACCGGAGTCTGAACTCTGTGCTCCCGATCGAAGCCACCAGGGGTTTCAATCGGGGGTCCGGGGGTCGCCCCCCAGGTTTACACAGCACTCGACGGCTTCGTCCTGGACTGTTACCAAGCAGCTGCGGACGACGCCAGGGCCATGGTACGTCCGAAGACGTACGACGGTCCAGTTCATTACTTGTAGCAGCCCGGCATCAGTCCGTGCGGACGATGGCTCCGGCCCGCACGTACTTCGACATCGCGCGCTGCGCCTCGTCAGTGTCCTGCTTCTCGCGCAGCGTCTGCCGCTTGTCGTGTGACTTCTTGCCCTGCGCCAGTGCGATCTCGACCTTCGCGCGGCCGTCCTCGTTGAAGTAGAGCTGGAGCGGGACCAGCGTGCGGCCCGACTCGTTCATCTTCGCGGCGAGCTTCTCGATCTGCTCCTTGTGCAGGAGCAGCTTGCGCTTGCGGCGCACCGGGTGATTGGTCCAGGTGCCGAAGGTGTACTCGTGGATGTGCACGTTGTGCAGCCACGCCTCGCCGAACTCGATGGACGCGTAACCGTCGACCAGCGACGCGCGCCCCGACCGCAGCGACTTCACCTCGGTGCCGGTCAGGACGAGCCCGGCTTCGAAGGTGTCCTCGATCTCGTAGTCATGCCGCGCCTTCTTGTTCTGCGCGATCATGATCTTCTTCTTGACGCTCTCCTTCGCCTTGGACTTCGCGGACTTCTGCTTGGTGCCCTTGAGCACGACGGGTGTGGGTTTCTTGGCCATGGTCCCTGCATTCTCGCCGATGGCCGGGGCCGGAGGCCAGGCGGTTACGTACGGGGTCAGAGCCAGGTCATGGGATCGGTGAAGCGTCCGTTGACCAGGACCTCGAAGTGCATGTGCGGTCCGGTGGAGAAACCCGTGCTCCCGGACCTTCCGACGCTCTCCCCCCGGTCGACGCGCTCCCCCTCGTGGACGCCGAGCACGGACATGTGGTTGTAGGTCGTCGTCAGCGCGACTCCGCCGACACCGCCGTGGGAGATGACGATCCGGTTCCCGTACGCACTGTTGAAGCCGGCCGAGATGACCGTCCCGGCCCGCGCGGCCCGCACCGGGGTGCCGGTGGCGACGCCGAAGTCGGTGCCGGTGTGCAGCTTGGTGTACTCCAGGATCGGGTGGTAGCGCATGCCGTAGCCGGACGTGAGCGGGCCGTTGACCGGGTAGGACAGTGCGCCGCCCTGGCCCGGGGACCTGCTCCCGCCTCCGCTGCTCTTCTCAGCGGGCGCGTTGAGCCGGTTGACCAGCTCGGCCAGGCGCTCCTGCTCGGCTTCGAGCTCGGCGTACCGCCGCTGGTCGGCCGCCTTCTCCAGGCGGGCCGAGTCCACCGCACCCTTGCGCTGGTCGACCAGCCGCTTGACCTCCGCCGCCGCCTGCTCTGCCTGGTGCTGGAGACTTTCCTGCGCGACCAGCCGCACCCGGGCCTGGTCCCGCTGGGCCCGGACCTGCCGGCGGCTGGCCTCCAAGGTGGTCTGCCGGACGTCTATCTCGTGCTTCGTCCTGACGAGACGGTCCAGGGAGGCCTGGTCGTCCCGGATGACTGAGCGGAAGCCCGTCAGGCGGCTGAGTGCCTCCCCCGGGGTCTCCGCCTCCATGACCATCGACAGCTGGGCGAGGTCGCCCTGCTGGTAGGCGCGGCGCACGAGGCGGCCGAGGAGTTCCTGCATCCCGGCCATCTCCTGGCCGACGTCCGCGAGCTCGCGGGCGGCCCGCTGCTCGTCGGCCACCGCCTTGTCGAGATTGACCTTGAGCTCGCCGTCGTGGCGTCGGGCCTCGTCCAGACGCCTGCGCGCGTCCTCAAGACCAGCCTGCGCGGTGGGCAGCCCGCTCTCGGCGGCGGTGAACGCCGCTTCGGCCGCGGCGAGCCGCCGGGCCGAGCCGTCCAGCTCGGTGCGGATGTCCTGGACCTGGCCGTCGACCTTCTTCTTCTTGTCCTTGGGCCCGTCCTGGTCGGCATGTGCGGGCACAAGCCCCACCACCGCCGCGGTCAGCGCACTGAGCACCAGAAAACCGAGCCGACCACTACGCACAGACCCTCACCCCTTCGCTGTTCACGAAGAGGATGATTTGCCCGACCTATCCAAATACACACATAAACGTACGTAGAGTAGCCCGATCTGATGAAGCCCTGACCGCCGACGGCCGAACCGGCCGCAGAAACGCCGACGGGCCCGGCGGCACACGATCTCGCGCGCTGCCGGGCCCGCCTCCGACTCAAACCTTCAGGTACTTCCTGAGCGTGATGAACGAGGCGATCGCCGACATCAGAACGCCGAAGACGATCAGCAGCGGCATCGTCAGCAGGACCTGGTCGAACCCGATGAACTGGACCATCTTGATCGAACCACTCAGGCCCTTCACGATGCCGAAGTAGTAGCCCGCGCTCAGCATTCCGCCCGCGAACAGCGCACCCACCAGGCCGGCGATCACCGACTCCATGATGAAAGGCAGCTGGATGTAGAAGTTCGACGCACCGACAAGCCGCATGATGCCGGTCTCCCGCCGTCGGCTGAACGCCGAGACCCGGGCGGTGTTCACGATCAGCAGGACCGCCACGATCAGCATGAACACCATGACGGCGTACGCGCCCCACTGGACCTTCTGCAGCAGGTTGAAGAAGGGCTCCAGGAGCTCCTTCTGGTCGTTGACCGTCTGGACCCCGGGCCGACCCTCGAATGCGCTCTTCACCACGTTGAACTCGGTCGGATCCTTCAGTTTGACCCGGTAGGACTCCGGCAGCTGGTCGGCGGTGACGCTGCCGGCGAAGGGCGAGTCGCGCTGGCCCTCCTTCCACTGGTCGAAGGCCTGCTGCTTGCTCTCGTAGTAGACCTTCTCTACGAGCGGCATGCCCTCCAGCTCTTTCTTGAGCTGGTCCCGCTGCTCCTGGGTGACTTCTCCGGCCGCACAGGACGGTTGCTTGACGTCGCCCTTCGAGCACAGGAAGACCGAGACTTCGATCTTGTTGAACCAGTAGCCCTTCATGTCGTTGGCCTGCTTCTGGAGCAGCAGCCCCGCGCCGGCCAACGTGAGGGACAGCGCGACCGAGACGATCACGGCGATCGTCATGGTCAGGTTTCGGCGCAGGCCGATACCGATCTCCGAGAAGACGAACTGGGCGCGCATGATGTCCTAGTCATTCAGGGTGCCGTCGCACATCGCGACGGCACCGGTTTCTACCCTGACCGCAACCGATCCGGCGCTCACGCGCCGGGGGCGGTTCAGTGCTGGTAGCCGTACACGCCGCGGGACTGGTCGCGGACCAGACGGCCGTGCTCCAGCTCGATCACGCGCTTGCGCATCTGGTCGACGATGGCCTGGTCGTGGGTGGCCATGATGATGGTGGTGCCCGTCCGGTTGATCCGGTCGAGCAGCTTCATGATGCCGACGCTGTTCTGCGGGTCGAGGTTACCGGTGGGCTCATCCGCGATCAGCAGCATCGGCCGGTTCACGAAGGCGCGGGCGATGGCCACGCGCTGCTGCTCACCACCGGAGAGCTCGCCGGGCAGCCGGCCTTCCTTGCCCGCCAGGCCGACCAGGTCGAGGACCTCGGGGACCACCTTCTTGATGGTGGACCCCGGCTTGCCGATCACCTCGAGGGCGAAGGCGACGTTCTGTGCCACGGTCTTGTTCGGCAGCAGCCGGAAGTCCTGGAAGACGGTGCCCATCTGGCGGCGCAGTGTCGGCACCTTCCAGTTGGACAGCTTGCCCAGGTCCTTGCCCGCCACGTGGATGGCGCCACTGGTGGGCCGCTCCTCGCGGAGCAGCAGGCGCAGGAAGGTCGACTTGCCGGAGCCGGAGGATCCGACGAGGAAGACGAACTCGCCCTTGTCCACTTCGAGCGACACGTCCTGCAGGGCAGGGCGGGGCTGCTTGGAGTAGGTCTTGGTGACGTTGTCGAGTCTGATCACGGTCGCATCACAATCCGCCAGTTTGAAGGGCCAGGGAGACTTGCCCGTACAGCCGCGCCGTCTGGTGTACGCACCACACTGCCGACCGCCCCGCCGGCGGAGGGTGGGTTGCCGCAAGTAGTGGCCATCCAGGGAGTGTAAGCGGCAAGCTGGTGACGGATGTGTCTTCGACAGGGAAGAAGCGGAAACTGTCGCAGGACAGCGGTGGGAACCGAACCGGGCCCTTTCAGCGTTGACAATGGGTATGCGTGGTTTTCCACCGACCCCGACGAGGAGGACGCCATGACCTGGGAACACCTGGTGTGCGCCGCCTGCTCCGGGATGGTGCGCGACGGCTCCTGCCCCACCTGCCGGGCGGCCAGGGACCGCTTCCAGCGCGAAGAGGGCACGGGCGTTTCGCCCGCGATGCTCGCCGCGCTGGTGTTCCTGGTGATCGCCGTGATCCTGGTCGCACAGCGGTTCTCGGGCTGACCCCGGTTCTTTCAGCGTTTCCTGCGGCGCAGTTGCATGGGCAGCAGTGTGAACGCCACACCGCCGGCCGCCATGGCGACACCGCCGATGAACAGGTAGGTGCCGCGGTTGTCGGAGCCGCCGGTGGAGGCGAGGTCCTCCTCCTTGGCGGCGGTCTGCGCCCCGGTGACGCCGTCGACGACGGACACAGTCGCCGCAGGGCGTTGTCCGGTGTTCTGGTTCTCCCCCGCCGTGCCGCCGGCCTGGCCCGTCCTGCCGTTCACCGTGCCGGTGGCGGCTACGGGACCCCGTCGGGGGGCGGGCGACTGTGCGGTCTCCGGAGGCCGGGAGGTGCCCGACCTGCCGGACCGGCCCGGCGTCTGCGGGGTACTGCTGGGGGACGCGCTGGCGCTGTTCGACGAACCCGGTGAACCGCTGGGCGGCCGGGAGGACACCGGTGGGGGACTCTGCGAACCAGTGCCTGTGCTGGGTCCGGTGCCCGAGCCGGGGTCGGGCCGGGGGCTTGCGGATTCGGAGCCGCTGCCCGGGGTGGTCCCACCGGCACACGCGGGCTGCCCCGCGGACCCGCAGTCGGGCTGCTCACCGGCGTGCGCGGCGCCCAGCGCGCCCAGTCCTGCGGCAGCGGTGAGGAAAGCCGTGACGGCAGCGCGTGCGAGACGGACACGAAGCGTTGCGGACATTGCTGAACCCCCGTGGAACGGACGGCTGTGCCGCCACCCACCAGCTTGGTCAAGCCGTCGCACACAGTCAAGATCTATTCACCGGCGCTGCCCCGATCGGTCCTCCAACGATGCGGGACCGTGCGGACAGCGTTACCGGGCGGCGGGTTCACCGTACGGAATGCCCGAAGGGCCCCGGCGTGCCGGAGCCCTTCGTGTTGCTCTGCGGAGATCAGATCTCGTTGGCGAGCTGCTCCTGCTGCTTGCGCCAGCGGATTCCCGCCTCGATGAAGCCGTCGATGTCGCCGTCGAGCACCGCCTGCGGGTTGCCGACCTCGTGCTCCGTCCGCAGGTCCTTGACCATCTGGTACGGCTGCATGACGTAGGAGCGCATCTGGTTGCCCCAGGAGGAGCCCTCGCCCTTGAGCGCGTCCATCCGGGCCCGGTCCTCCTGGCGCTGCCGCTCAAGGAGCTTGGCCTGGAGGACGTTCATCGCGGACGCCTTGTTCTGGATCTGCGAACGCTCGTTCTGGCAGGAGACGACGATGCCGGTCGGGAGGTGGGTCAGCCGGACCGCGGAGTCGGTGGTGTTGACGCCCTGGCCGCCGGGGCCCGACGAGCGGTACACGTCCACGCGCAGTTCCGACTTCTCGTCGATGACGACGTAGTCGGTGGTCTCGACGACCGGCAGCACCTCGACACCCGCGAAGGACGTCTGACGGCGGCCCTGGTTGTCGAACGGGGAGATGCGCACCAGGCGGTGGGTTCCCTGCTCGACCGAGAGCGTTCCGTACGCGTAGGGGACCTTCACCGCGAAGGTCGCCGACTTGATGCCGGCCTCCTCCGCGTACGAAGTGTCGTAGACCTCGGTCGGGTAGTCGTGCCGCTCGGCCCAACGGGTGTACATGCGGAAGAGCTGTTCGGCGAAGTCCGCCGCATCGACGCCGCCGGCTTCGGCACGGATGGTCACCAGCGCCTCGCGGGCGTCGTACTCACCCGACAGGAGGGTGCGGACCTCAAGCTCGCCGATGGCCTTGGTGAGCGAGGTCAGCTCGTTCAGCACCTCGTCGCGGGTGGCGTCGTCGTCCTCCGCCTCCGCCATCTCGAACATCAGCTGGACGTCTTCGATGCGGCTGCGCAGGTTCTCGACACGCCGCAGGTCACCTTGCAGGTGCGCGAGCTTGCTGTTGACCTTCTGGGCGTTCTCCTGGTCGTTCCAGAGCTCGGGAGAGGCCGCGGCCTCGTTGAGCTCGGCGATGTCGGAGCGCAGGCGCGGAAGGTCGAGAACGGCCTCGATGGACGACATAGTCGTATCGAGGGACTTGAACTCTTCGGAAGGATCAAGGGCAGCCACGCGAGCAGTCTAATGGCCACACGACGCGCCGGGGATCCCGGCTTTCGTTCAACGGCTTGTAAGGAGGCTGCGCCCGTGCTGAACCGGTCGCTGAGCCGGTTTTGACAGCGGCCACCGGGCCGGGCGCCCTCAGGGCTTCGCGGAGTGCCCGGCGGTGGAGCTGCGGCCCCCGGGGCCGATGCTGCGCAGCGGGGTGGGCGCCACGCTGGGCGGCTCCGGGCTGGCCGCCGGGTCGGCGTTCGACGCCGCCGGGGTGGTCGCCGGGGTCACGGGGTTCTTCGCGCCCTCGTCGTCCTTGCTGGCGTACCACCAGCCGCCGGTGCCGACCGCGCCGAGGACCACGACGGCGGCCATGGTCGCCGCGGTGCGCCGCCGCCGGCCCCGTGTTGTCGTGTTCCGGTGTCGTCGGCGGCCCGGGTCGCCGGTGACCGGCGGGGCATCGTCGAAGATCGGCCGGATGAGGTTGGTGTGGGTGTCCCGGTTGCCGTCTTCGCTGTCGTAGCCGTCGTAGTCGTTCGCCCCGTCGACGAGCGGGGTCGCCCCGAGGTGGCGTGGGGCGTTGCTGGGGAGCCGCCCGGAGGGTTCGTACCTGTCGGGTTCGTTGTCCGGTGCCGGGACGTCGAACGCGGGCAGTCCGGCCAGTGACGGGATGACGGCCCGCAGGCGTTCGCCGAGTTCGCGGGCGGTGAGCCGGGCGGCGGGCGCTTTGGACAGGCAGGAGGACAGGATGCGGGCGAGCGCCGGGGGCAGCCCGGGGATGCCGGGGACGGGCTCGGTGACGTGCCGGCGCAGCACGGCCCCGGTGTGGCCGCCGCCGAAGGGGGTCCAGCCGGTGAGCAGTTCGTAGAGCACGGTGGCCAGCGCGTAGACGTCGACGGCGCCGGTGGGCTGGAGCCCTTCGATGACCTCGGGGGCGAGGTAGTCGGGGGTGCCGATGATGCGGGTGGCGCGGGTGCGGCGCGGGGAGTCGACCAGGCGGGCGATGCCGAAGTCTGCGAGTCGCGCGCGGACCGTCCCCTCGGCCCGGTCGAGCAGGATGTTCTCGGGTTTGACGTCGCGGTGCACGATGCCGGCCGCGTGTGCGGCGGCGAGGCCTTCGGCGACGTCGGCGGCGATGGCCGCGGCCTGCTGCGGGCGCAGCGAGCGGCCGTGGTCCTCAAGGTGGCTGCGCAGGTCGGGGCCGTCGACGAGGTCCATCACCAGTGCGAGGTCGCTGCCGTCGACGACCAGGTCGTGGATGCCCACGATGTTGGGGTGGTCGAGGCTGGTCAGGGCGGTGCGTTCCTGGACGAACCGGGCGACGAGCACCTGGTCGGAGGCCAGGTCTTCGCGCAACAGTTTGAGGGCGACCGGGCCGTGTGGCCCCTCGCCCTGCCAGACGGTGCCGCAGGAGCCGCGGCCGAGCACCTTCACCGCGACGTACCGGCTACCGATCTTGCGTGCCACTGCTGCTCCTGCTGCTCTTCCCAGGGACCGACACCAGCGGCACCAGCGCCCGCATGGCCCCCCGACCCCAGCCGATGGACCCCCGGGGGCTTCTCATGGACTGTCAGCCCAAGACCATACGCGGCGGCGGCGGTGGCCGGGCCGGTGACGCGCATGCTGTGCCTGTACGGATTACCGCGCGCTACAGCGACTTCACCCAGTCCTTGGCGCTGGTGGCCCAGTCGCCCATCGTGCCGAACCAGCCCTCGACTGTGTGGAACCAGTCGACGCTGGTGTCCACCCAGGTGTGCACCGGGGTGAAGTAGTAGATCGCCACGAGGATTCCGGCCATGACCACCAGCCGGAACAGGCAGCTCGTCGTGCAGCCGACGCCGGGGATGCTCGTCAGCCGGAACCTGCCGCGCGGAGCCCGGTCGCGGCCGCCGTCCCGGTCACGGCCCCGGCCCCGGCCGTAGTCCTGGCCGGGCTCCGGTCGCGGTTCGCGCTCCCGGCGGGAGCGCGGCTCGGGCCGGGCGGTGCGCCGCGAGGACGGCGGTGGAGGCGGTGGCGGACCCTGCGGAACAGTCGGCTGGGTCGCGGTGCGCGGCCCTGTCTGCTGCCGCGGCGGTGCCGGGTGGGGGTCCGGCGACCGGTACAGCGGCGGTCCTTCGGCGCCGCCCGCGTGCTGCCGGGCCTGGTCAGAGCCCGGCTGCGGCGGGTATCCGGGGTTCTGGGGGTTCTGCTGCCCCATCACCCGGGTGCGGTCGGGTCCTGGCTGCCGCGGTGGCTCAGCACCGGGTTGTGACTCCCAGGCGGCCCCGGCCTGGAGCCCGGTCACCGCGGCTGTGCCCGCCACACCGATCGCCGCGGCGGAGCGCACCGCGCTGGCGTCGAGCAGCCGGGACAGCGCGCCGTCGTCGGGGTGTGTCCCACTTATGACGTCCGCCGCCAACCGCAGTGCCTGGGCGAGCCCGGCGGCGTCGGGGCGCCGCTCGGGCTGCTTGGCCAGGCAGCGGTCGACGACCGCCCAGTACGCCTCCGGCATGCCGACGGGGCGTACGGGCACCTCGGTGAGGTGCCGGTGCAGCAGCACGATCGGGTTGCCCTCGCGGAACGGCGGGTGCCCGGTGACCAGTTCGTACAGCACGACGCCGACGGCGTAGACGTCCACCGACACGGTCAGCGGCCGGCCTTCGGCGCTCTCCGGGGCGACGTAACTGGGGGTGCCGACGAGTTCGTGGGTACGGGTCAGCGCCGGTGAGTCCGCGAGCCGGGCGATGCCGAAGTCGGTGAGCAGCGGGTAGAACGAATCGCCGTTGCGGGCCAGCATGATGTTGGCTGGCTTCAGGTCACGGTGGATGACGTTGGCCGCGTGCGTCACGTCGAGCGCGTCGCACACCTGCGCCATGGTCATCGCCGCGGCGGCCGGCGGCAGGGGTCCGTTCTCGCGCAGGTACGTGCGCAGGTCGGGACCGTCGATCAGGTCCATGACCAGGGCCAGGACCTCGCCTTCGACGACGAGGTCGCGCAGCCGTACGAGATTGGGATGGCTCAGCCGCAGGAGCAGGTTGCGCTCCCGCAGGAAGCGCGTGACCACGTCGGGGTCGTCGGCCAGTTCCTCGCGCAGGACCTTGACCGCGACGATGTCGCCCGTGTCCCGGGTCCGGGCACGGTAGACGGTGCCACTGGCCCCCCGCCCGATGGCTTCACCCAGCAGGTACTTGCTCCCGACTGGACGATCCACTGTGGATTCCTAACTTCTGCTCGTTCCCGCTCCTATTTACCGTGCCGCCCACCCTATGGCCAGCGAAACGACATTCTTTCGGACTCCTGTTCCCCATGGACGCAGGACACGGGTCGGATGGTTCGCCGCGCACCGCACTGCGGTACACACCACCGCCCGGTCGGATGGGAGGATGCGGGGTGGTACGTCTTTCTCTTTTCTGAATTCCGGTGGCCCGCCTGCCAGTGGGCGCCGGACGCACCTTGTGTGAGCGGAGGAGCATGCAGATCCGGCTCACCGTACTCGGGGCCCGCACCGCGGGCACGGGTACGGACGTGCTCGTCACGGCACCGTCGGGCACCCGGTTCCAGGCGGTCGCCACCGCCCTGCGGACCGCGTCCGGCGTCGAAGGCCGCCGCTACTGGGCCGGTGAAACGCTGCTCGACCAGGAGTCCCTGCTCGGGCATCCGCCGCTGGTGGACGGCGCGCTGGTGACCGCGGACGCCCCCGGCGCGGCCGCGGTGACCGTCGGCACACCCGAGCTGCGGGTCGTGGGCGGCCCGGACGCGGGCGGGGTGCACCTGTTGAGCGACGGCACGGTGCGCATCGGCCGCTCCCCCGAAGCCGAGGTGCGGCTCGCGGACCCCGACTTGTCGCGGTTGCACGCTGAGCTGACGATAGACGGCCGCCGGTTGACCGTCGCCGACCTGGACTCGACCAACGGCACGACGGTCGACGGGGTTCCGGTCGGCCGTACGCCGGTTGAACTGCCGTCAGGATCTCTGCTCCGGGCCGGGGAATCCCTCCTGACGATGGTTCTGCCGCGCGCGTACGCCGACGGCCCGGACGCCGGGCGTGGCCGGGCCGACGGCCACGGGCACCTGGAACTGCCACGTCCACGCCGGGCACTGACCGCGGTGACGTACCCCGAGGTGCGGATCGACCTCCCGCCACAGCCCGCTCCCCGCCGGGTGGCCCTCGGCCTGCGCCGGAAGGCAGCGGAAGCCGCCCGGCAGGCCGCGGAGGAGCAGGGCCACAAAGCACTCCTCGAAGAGGTCCTGCGACGCCGTGAACAGGCACCCGACGCCGCGGCGCTGCTGCTGCTCGCCCTGGAGGCCGGCGCGGCCGGGCCCGTGCACACGGACATGGCCGTCCAGCTGTGGGAAAGACACCGGTCACATCCGGAGCTGCTCTCCGTACGCCTGGGAATCGGTGACATTCCGTCACAGGTTCTGCTCGTCGAGCCGGAACCCGAGGCCGCGGCCGGTTCTGCGGCGGGTCCGGCAGCCGGGCCGAGGCGGCTGACCGCCTACGGCGTGCCGGTCGTCCTGTCCCTGCGCGAGCAGACGCTGGGGCTCGCCGGGCCGCGTCCGCGCGTGCTCGGCCTGGCCCGTTCCCTCATCGCGCAGACCGCCGCGCTGCACGGACCGCAGGAGATCGAGATCGTCCTGTTGTGCGGGGACGAGACCGCCGCCGCCGACTGGGCCTGGCTGCGCTGGCTGCCGCACCTGCGGCCCGCCGAGGGCCAGGACTGCCGGCTGCTCCTGGGCCTGACGCAGGAGCAGACCGGACGCAGGATCGCCGAACTCCTCGACCGACTGGACAGTCCGTCGCCGTCCGGCCGCCGTACGCTCGTCATCGTCGACGGCGCCGGGGCACTCACCGCCCGCGGCGAGGTCGCCCGACTGCTCGACCAGGGCCCGCGGGCCGGAATCCACGCCGTGTGCCTGGCCGAGCGGGCCGACGAACTGCCGCTGGAATGCGGCGTGGTCGCCCGCGTCACCGGCGACGTCAATACCCGTCTCCAGGTGGTGGGCCCCGGTTCGCTGCGGCTCGACGATGTCGTCGCCGACGCTGTGTCCCCCGCCTGGGCGGACCGGTTCGCCCGCGCCTTGGCCCCCCTGCGCGAAGCCGCCGGACGCGCCGCGTCCCCGCTGCGCACCCTGCCCGAGGAAGTCCGGCTGCTCGACCAGCTCGACCTCGACCTGCTCACCCCGGCCAAACTCCGCGACCGCTGGCAGCGCGACCCCGCCTCCGCCCGGATCGTGCTCGGCGCGGACGCCCGGGGCCCGGTCGCCGTCGACCTCGACGCCGAGTTCACCGGCGGAGCCGAGGGCGCGCATGTGCTGATCGGCGGGGCCGACGGATCCGGGCGCAGTGAACTCCTCACCGCCGCCCTGTGCTCGCTCGCCGTCGCCAATCAGCCCGGCGAGCTGGCCATCGCGCTCCTCCTGGGCGCGGGCGCGGCGACCGGCGCGGGCCCGTTCGGCTGCGCCGAACTCCCGCACCTGGTCGGCTTCCTGGACACGCCGGAGGCCGGCAGGATCACCGCGAGCCTGGTCGCCGTACGGGCCGAACTCGACCGCCGCGAAGCCCTGTTGCGGGGAGCCACGTTCAACACCACTCCCCTCCGACTGCCCCGGTTGATCCTTGCGGTGGACGACCTGGACCGACTGGTGGAGATCTGTCCGGCGGCGGCCGACCACATCGCCGAACTGACGCAGTACGGCGGGCCGTTGGGCGTCCACGTCATCGCCACCACCGGCGGCGACGCGCCGGGGGCGATGTCCGCCGCGGAAATCCGGGTGGCACTGCGCACGGACGGGCCGCAGGCCTCCCGCGCGCTGATCGACGTGGACGACGCGGCCACGCTGGACGAGCACTTCCCGGGGCGCGGGCTGGTCCGCGGCGCGGACGGCGCGGTGGTCCCGTTCCAGGGCGGCCGGATCACCGGCCGGATGCCGCGCACGGCGACACTGCGGCCCACCGTCGTACGCCAGGAGTGGACGGAGATGGGCAACGCGCTGGCCCGCCGTACCGGACCCTCCGTCAGGAACCCCGCGCAGCCGACAAACGGACCGACGGACCTGGCGTTGTTGACGGGGGCTGTACGGCGGGCGGCGGAGCAGTCGGGGGCGGTGCAGGCGGCTCGGTTGTGGGAGTGGGACACGGCGCTGCGCTGACGGGCAGTCCGATCACTGGGTGGGATAGCAGCCCAGACTCCTGTATACGTCGTTTGGGCAACCAGAAGCAGCAGTGGCGCTTCTCCACACGCAGCTCGACGAAGCGGACCCAAGGGCGTTCTCACACGGAGAGGACCGTCAGCACACTCTCCAACCCCTTGAAGTCGTCGGCTTCCTGACGCATCGCCTCGTAGTCGACCTGCGGAAGACCGCGATGTTCGGCCACCAGCGCCTCTGCGCTCAGCCGCTTCTTTCGGGTGATCGGCCGCAGTTCGGCGACCTCCGTCCCATTGCGGGTGATGTGGTAGGTCTCGTCGGCTTCCACTGCATCCATGACCGCAACGGAGCTGTTGCGGAATTCACGCTGAGTGATGGTCTTCATGAAAGCCGCCGTAGCGCCATGTAGCGCAGCGAGCTACGCGTCCCCTCCTCTGAGCCTCCTGGATTTACCGGCCAGCAAAGCCATACCGGCGCGAGCATCGCGGCCACGCACGCAAAAACCATCCGCTCAACAAACTCCAGGCACTTGATACTCTGAGAGTGTCAAGTTATCATTCGGGCATGCTCTACCAAACACCTGCCCTGGACTCGGAAGACAAGCGCGTACTCTGCGAAATCGACGCCATGCGGCAGGCGCTCCGCTACCAGGTCGACAACCAGCCCAGTAAGTGGACCGCGGGGCTGCGCAAGACCCTGACCGCCGCTGCGATCGCCGGTTCCAACACCATCGAGGGCTTTACAGTCACCGTCCAGGACGTCGAAGACCTCATCGACGGCGAGAAGGAAGTCAACGCGTCGGAGGCCGACAAGGCCGAGACGCTCGCCTATCAGCAGACGATGACGTATATCCAGACGCTGCATGATGCCGTGGATTTCCGCTTCGACAAGTCACTGCTCAACGGGCTGCACTGGATGTTGCAGGGGCACCACAACAAGCCGGGCCGGCCGATGGGCCAGTGGCGGCGCGGCGCGGTCTACATCAACCAGCCGGGCGATCCGCACGAAATCGCGTACACCGCCCCCGATGCCGCGTCGGTCCCCGGCCTGATGGAGGAGCTCGTCGACTGGCTCAACGAGGGCGACCTCGACACCCCACCCCTGGTCCGCGCCGCTTTGGCGCACCTGAACCTCGTCAACATCCATCCCTGGGCGGACGGGAACGGCCGGATGTCCCGTTCCTTGCAGACCTTGCTGTTGTCCCGGGAAGGTCTGCTCGCGCCTGAGTTCTCCTCGATCGAGGCCTGGCTGGCGAAGTCGCTCAACACCTGGAAGTACTACGCGGTCCTTCAGGAGGTCGGCGGCCAGGAGTGGAGCCCGCACGGCGACACTCACGCGTGGGTCCGGTTCAACCTGCTCGCTTACCACCAGCAGGCCCAGTCGGTACGGTTCCGCATCGACCGGTCGGGGAGTGCGTGGAAGGCCCTGACCGAGTACGCGGAAAACGCCGGACTGGATGAGCGTCTGGTCGCGGCCCTGCATGACGTCGCTGTGGGGGAACGCGTTCTGCGGGCGCGCTACCAGCGGGCCGAGGGGCTGAGCACGCAGCAGGCGGTGCGTGACGTGAAGAAGTTGTGCGACCTGGAGTTGCTGAACGCGCAAGGTCGAACGAAGGGGCGCTATTACGTGGCGGGGCCGAAGTTCCCGGCCGGGGTGCTCGAGGATGCCGCTCGCGGGTACACGGCGCGGAATCCGTATGCGTCGGGGCAGGGTTGACCGTACGGGGCCGACGACTGCGGGACTCATCCGCCATCGGCAGCGCTTTGCTGTATGCATCAGGGTTGATACCTTGATATCCAGTCCGATGCATACAGGAGGAACCATGGCCCGCACTGTGATCGACATCGACGATGCGGCTCTGGCCGAGGCCGCGGCAGAGCTGGGCACCACCACCAAGCGGGACACCGTCAACATCGCACTGCGGGAAATTACGGCTCGCCGGCGTCGACTGCGCGCACTGCACGAAGCCCGGGGCCTGGTCGCCGACGGCGCGCTCGACCTGGAGCTGCTCCGCGAGAAGAAGGACTATCGGTGGTAGCCGTCTCCTACCTGGTCGACACCAGCGCCCTGGTCAGGCTGCTCGCGGACAACGGCGATACCTACGGCTGGGACGAAACCATCGCCGCAGGCCTGATCGGCGTCTGTGACATCACGGAGATCGAGCTGCTGTTCAGCGCCCGGTCCGCCGCTGACCGGCAGAAGCTGCTGGACCTGCTTCGCGAGTTCTACACCTGGCTTCCGCACCCGGAGCAGGTCTTCACCCGCGCGCGAGAAGTCCAGGCCTTGCTGACCAAAAACGGACACCACCGCTCCGCGGGCCCGGTCGATCTGATCCTCGCCGCTACTGCCGAACTCGCCGGACTGACCCTTCTCCACCAGGACCGCGACTTCGAGACCGTCTCTTCAGCGACCGGGCAGCCGACGATGTGGCTCATGCGGGACGACCGGCGCTGAATCGGGCTGACCGGCAGTACAGCCAGATCAGGCTGCGAACTGACACCAAGCAGGACAGGACCGACGGGATCATCACCGTCGGTTTTGTCCTGTCTGACGCAAGCTACTCACGCACGGTCAGGAGGTGCAGGGAGCCTCTGACCTCTCCGATCCGAAGGGGTCCTCCGGCATCGCCTGGCACTCACCCCAGCCGGCGCGGTACCCCTTCTCCCCCTGCTCATCGAGGAGGGGCTCCATAAGTTCGAGCATGGCGTTCACCACCGCAGGAGTGTCCGCCGAGGACATCTCGGCGGACAGTGGCCCTCCTGCTGCAACGCGTGGACCAGAGCGACAAGGTCCTGGACGAACACGAAGACCGGATCACCTCTCTTGAACACGCCCGGTGGCCACTCCCCTCCCTGGCCGCCATCACCGGTGCGACCGGCCTGGGAATCGCCGTCTGGCAGGCCTCCGGACGCTGAAACCGCCCGGTGGCGGGCGACGTGACAACGTCACCCGCCACCGGGCGTGTCTTATTACGACTTGATGTCCTTCGTTTGCCCGGGTCTTGTGTGGACAGGGATCTCGGACGTACGACGGATGGTCCGGACAAGTCGTGCGATACGGACTGCACAGCGGGGGCATACGTGGCAGAAGTGGTGCTCGACCAGGTCGGAAAGGTCTACGCCGACGGCACACGTGCGGTCGGCGGCCTCGATCTGCACATCGCCCATGGGGAGTTCCTCGTCCTGGTCGGCCCGTCGGGCTGCGGGAAGACCACCGCGCTGCGAATGGTCGCCGGCCTGGAGGACATCAGTGAAGGCACGGTCCGGATCGGGGACCGGGTGGTCAACCGGGTCCCGTCGCGGGACCGGGATGTGGCGATGGTGTTCCAGAGCTACGCGCTCTACCCGCACTTGAACGTGCGGGACAACATCGCCTTCGGGCTGAAGCTGCGCAAGATGCCCAAACAGGAGATCCGCAAGCGGGTCGAGAAGGCCGCGCACACGCTCGGCCTGGAGGAGCACCTCGACCGGAAGCCCCGGAACCTGTCGGGTGGTCAGCGGCAGCGGGTGGCCATGGGCCGGGCGATCGTCCGGGAACCACAGGCGTTCCTGATGGACGAGCCGCTGTCGAACCTGGACGCGAAGCTGCGGGTCCAGATGCGTGCGCAGATCGCCCGGCTGACCCAGGAACTCGGCGTCACCACGGTGTATGTGACGCACGATCAGACCGAGGCCATGACCCTCGGGGACCGGGTCGCGGTGATGAAGAAGGGCGTCCTGCAGCAGGTCGCCGCGCCGCAGGAGCTGTACGACCACCCGGTCAACCTGTTCGTGGCCGGATTCATCGGCTCACCCGCGATGAACATGATGACCGGGATCCTGCGCCGGGTGAAAGGCGGCACGGACGGCGGCTACGAAGTCGAACTCGGCGGCCAGACCCTTTCCGTACCGCCCTCGTTGACGTCCGAGCGCCCCGCCCTGACGTCCTACGTCGACCGCCCCGTAGTGGTCGGGATCCGTCCCGAGGACCTGTACGACGCGGCGCTGGACGGCACGGAACCCCGTGAAGGCCACGTGTTGCACGCTGAGTCCGACCTCGTGGAGGCGATGGGTTCGGAGGTCCTCGTGCACGTCGGGATCGACGCGCCGCCGGCGATCACCGAGGACATCCAGGAGCTGGCCCGGGACGCGGGCGCCGAGGAGCAGGTGCCGGACTCCGACGCGCAGCACAGCGACCTGGTGGCCAGGTTCAGCCCGCGGACACGGACCCGCAAGGGCGACCGCGTGGCGATCAGGGTCGCCGTGGACCGCATGCACTTCTTCGACCCTGAGTCGGGCCTGTCGGTGGTCGGCGACAGCTGAGCCGGACGCCGTTCCGTACAAAGGACGTTGTTCCGTACAAAGGGCGCCGTTCCGTACAAAGGGCGGCGTTCCGCACGCGGGACGCCGGTCCGTACAAAGCCTTTCCCGCTCCGTCGGGGGAAACGAACCAAGGAGGGGACCTTGCGCAAAGCAGGGAGCACCACAGGAAGTTCGCTACGTACAACACGGGGATTCAGGCGGACGGCGGTGGCCGTCACGGCCGTCGCCGCGCTCACCTTCGCCGCCGGTTGCGGTGACGACAACAAGAAGGACGACAAGACCTCGCCCACCCCCACCGCCGGGACCACCGGTGCCGGCAGCCCGACGGCGGCGGCCCTGCCGGACCTCAAGGGCCAGACGGTCGACGTCGCCGCGGTGTGGACCGGCGACGAACAGGCCGCCTTCAAGAAGGTCCTCGCCGAGTTCGAGAAGCTCACCGGCGCGAAGACCAACTTCGTACCGACCGGGGACAGCGCGTCGACGTTCCTCGGCTCCAAGGTCGAGGGTAAATCGCCGCCGGACGTCGCGTTCCTCGCCCAGCCCGGCGTGGTACAGCAGTTCGCCCAGAAGGGCTGGATCAAGCCGCTCAGCCCTGAGGTCCAGGCATCACTCAAGTCGAACTACTCGACCGGCTGGCAGAACATCGGCGCTTATCAGAACCAGCCGTACGGCGTCCCGTACAAGGGCGCCAACAAGTCGCTGTTCTGGTACAACACCAAGCTCTTCACAGATGCGGGCGCGGCCGAGCCGAAGACGTGGGACGACCTGCTGAAGACCGCGCAGGCGGTGTCCGACTCGGGCAAGCCGCCGTTCGCGCTCGGCGGGGCGGACGGCTGGACGCTGACCGACTGGTTCGAGAACATCTACCTGTCGCAGGCCGGCGGGGACAAGTACGACCAGCTGGCCCAGCACAAGATCAAGTGGACCGATCCTTCGGTGAAGGACGCGCTCACCACCCTGGCCCAGGTGTTCGGCAAGCCCGAGTGGATGCCGGGCGGTCCGAACGGGGTTCTGCAGACCGAGTTCCCCGCGTCGGTGACGCAGGTGTTCGGCGCGACCCCCGCGGCCGCCATGACGATGGAAGGTGACTTCGTCGGCACGAACATCCTCAAGGACACCAAGGCGAAGATCGGTACGGACGCCAAGGTGTTCCCGTTCCCCGCCGTCGGTGCGGGGAAGGCCCCGGTGGTCACCGGTGGCGACATCGCGGTGGCGATGAAGGAGAGCCCCGGAGCGATGGGCCTGCTCAAGTACCTCGCTTCCCCGGATGCCGCGAAGGTGTGGGCGCAGCAGGGCGGTTACATCTCCCCGAACAAGGCGCTGGACGCCGCGTCGTACAAGGACGACACGACCCGGAAGATCGCCCAGCAGTTGATCGCCTCCGGTGACGAGTTCAGGTTCGACCTGTCCGACCAGGCCCCGGCCGCGTTCGGTGGGACGAAGGGCGAAGGCGAGTGGCGGGACCTCCAGGACTTCCTGAAGAACCCGACGGACATCGCCGGTGCGCAGGCCAAGCTCGAAGCGGACGCGGCCAAGGCGTACGGCGGGTGATGGAGCGTCATGTCGGAGGATCGGGACCGTACGGCTGACGGAAGTTCAGATGTCCCGGCGACCGACGCGGCAGCCGGGACGGTGACTGCGGGTGGTGCCGCGGCCGTCCCGGCGCCCGGGCGCGCGGGCCGGTTCCGCAGGCCGGGACCTTCGGGCGGAGTCAACCAGAACCGGCCGGTGAGTACGGGAAAGCTGCTGGCCTGGCTTTTCCTGCTGCCCGCGCTGGTGATGCTCGGTGTCCTGGTGGCGTATCCCATCGTGTGGTCACTGATCCGGTCGCTGTACGGCGCGGCCGGGTGGTCTGACTTCGTGGCACTGGACAACTACAAGGAAGTCTTCACCGACGACGACACGCTGACGGCGGTGAAGAACAACGCGATCTGGGTGGTCGTCGCCCCGACGGTGGTGACCGCGCTGGGGCTGGTCTTCGCTGTCCTGACCGAACGGGTCAAGTTCGCGACGGCGTTCAAGCTGATCGTGTTCATGCCGATGGCGGTGTCGATGCTGGCGGCCGGCATCATCTTCCGGCTGGTGTACGACCAGGACCCGGACAAGGGCGTGGCCAACGCGATCATCGTCGGCGTGCACGACACGTTCCTCGGGAGCGGCGCGCAGTACGAAGGCTCGCAGGCCCGGCCGAACTCGGACCTCAAGCCGGCCGGGAAGGGCTTCCAGACCGCCAATCCGGTCAGCGGTACGGCGTTGCTGCCGCTGGTCGCGCTGCCGGCGGACAAGGTCCCGTCGAGCGCCAGCCAGGCCGCGACACCGCAGCCGCGCACCGACGGCGGGTTGTCCGGTGTGGTGTGGCGTGACTTCAGCAAGGGCGCCACCGGCGTGGTCAACAAGATCGACCCGGGTGAGCTGGGGCTGCCGGGAGTCAAGGTCGAGGCTGTACGGAACGGCAAGGTCGTCGCGTCCGCCACGACGGGGAAGGACGGTTCGTTCACCTTCGCCGCGTCGAAGCTGTCCGGCGGCCCGGTGCAGATGAAGCTGCCGGATTCGAACTTCGGCAAGTCCTACACGGGTGAGAGCTGGCTCGGCCCGGGCCTGATCACCTGGGCGATCATCATGGCGTACGTGTGGATGTGGGCGGGCTTCGCGATGGTCCTCATCGCCGCGGGCCTGGCCGCGATCCCACGCGACGCGCTGGAGGCCGCGCGGGTGGACGGGGCCACCGAGTGGCAGGTGTTCCGGCGGGTGACGATCCCGTTGCTCGCCCCGGTGCTGCTGGTGGTGATGGTGACCCTGGTCATCAACGTGCTCAAGGTGTTCGACCTGGTGTACATCATCTCGCTCGGCTCGTCGCAGAAGGAAGCGAACGTCCTGGCCCTGCAGATGTACCTGGCCTCCTTCGGCGGCGGCAACAACCAGGGGCTGGGCAGTGCGATCGGCATCCTGCTGTTCCTGTTGGTGCTGCCGGCGATGTTGTTCAACATCCGGCGGTTCCGCCAGGAAAACAAGTGAACGGAACCGAGGTACGCCCGGGGGTCCGGCCCGCAGCGCCAGCTGCTGTGGGTGCGGCGCACCCGGGCGGACACAGTCGTCAGGAGAACAAATGAGCGCCGCAGCCGAGACCCCCGCTCCGCCGGTCAAGACCAAGCCCGCCCAGGACCCCGGCGGGATCCAGCGCGGTCTCGCCGCCCGCCTCGTCGCGAAGACCGGCGGCGGCGTGGTGCGGATCATCCTGGTGGTCGTCGCGCTCCTGTGGCTGCTGCCGACCTTCGGGCTGCTGGTGTCCTCGCTGCGCGGCAAGACCGACATCGCGGGCAGCGGCTGGTGGAAGGTGTTCACCCACCCCGGGCAGATGACGTTCGAGAACTACAGCAATCTGCTCGACAACAAGGACATGACGCGGGCTTTCTGGAACACGATCTACATCACCGTGCCGTCCACACTGCTGGTGATCTTCATCGGGGCGCTGGCCGCGTACGCCTTCGCGTGGCTTGAATTCCCGGGCCGGGACTGGCTGTTCCTGATCGTCGTCGGCCTGCTCGTGGTCCCCGTGCAGGTGGCCCTGATCCCGGTCGCGAAGCTGTACGGGGACGCCGGACTGTTCGGTTCGATCACCGGTGTGGTGCTGTTCCACGTGTCGTTCGGGCTGCCGTTCGCCATCTTCCTGCTGCGGAACTACTTCGCGGGGATCCCCAGGGACCTCCTGGAGGCCGCGCGGATGGACGGTGGGTCCGACTGGACGATCTTCTACAAGGTCATCCTGCCGCTCGGCCTTCCGGCGATCGCGTCGCTCGGCATCTTCCAGTTCCTGTGGGTGTGGAACGACATGCTCATCGCGTTGATCTTCGCCGATACGAGTTCGGCGCCGTTGACGGTGGCCCTGCAGTCGCAGTCCCGGGCACTCGGCGCGAACACCGAGATCCTCGCCCCGGGGGCGTTCCTGTCCCTGATCGTGCCGCTGATCGTGTTCTTCTCGTTCCAGCGGTACTTCGTCCAGGGCGTGATGGCGGGCGCTGTGAAGTAGCCCACAACGAGCACACCACAGCGCGCCTCCCGGCTCGGACAGGGGGCGCGCTGCGGCTTTTGTCGGCTTTCCCGGCCGGGAACCGTGGTCGCGGTCACCAGCGTCTGAAGTGATGGGTCCGGGATCCTTATCCCTCCGGCGCACCTGACCGCGTACCGTCTGGCAAGGTCTTCCAGACACGGAAGCCACGGAAAACGGGAGATCGGCGAGTCTCACGCCACGCATGGGGGAACTTCGATGACCGGGAACCGACGGCTGGGTCTGCTGCGGACGATGCTCGCCGTGCTCGCCGTGGAAGGGGCGCTGTTCACCGCAGCCGCCATCGGGTCCGCCGTCGCGTCGGTCGCCGTCCACGACGAGGGCGACGAAATGGCGGGGCTGGACAACATCCTCATCGCCGCGTCGGTCCTGGCGGCCCTGCTCGCGGTGTTCACCGCGTTCTGTCTCAAGGCCGTCCGCGACACACTGCGCCGCAACGACGGGAACATGGCCCGGCCCGCCGCGCTCGGTCTGATCCACGTGTGGGCGGGGCTGTTCGCGCTGCCGGGCCCGTGGTGGGCGCCGGTCGCCTGTGCGGTGCCGGCCGTGTTCTACCTGTCCGGCTGGTGGCTGCTCAAGGACCGGCCTTACGACCCGCTGCTGATTCCGCGTCAGGTGCGGCGGACCGCCCCGAAGGAGTCCGGTGACCGGGCGCCCCTGGTGCCGACCGCCGACCTCGACTGAAAACCGTACGCGACAAAAGGGCCGCCCCGAAGGGCGGCCCTTTTGTCTATCTGTTCCTCATCAGCCCATGGACCCGCTGCGCAGCAGCGTGCGGATCGTCCGCATCGCCACCGACAGGGTCGCCAGGTCGTAGCTCTCCACGTCGCTCACCTCTTCGAGGGTCGTGCGGGCGCGGGCGACCACGGCGTGGTTCTTCGACTCCCAGGACTTGAACCGCAGTTCCGGGCTGTCCTCGGGCGGGCCCGAGGCCAGGACGTCGAACGTCAGTCCGGCCTGCGCGGCGTACAGGTCGTCGCGCAGGGAGGCGCGGGCCATCGACTTCCACCGGTCGGTGCGCGGGAGTTCGATGATCCGGTCGAGCAGGTAGGCGATCGGCAGCCGGTCGGCGATGTCGAAGTAGACCTCGGCGACCTCCGCGATCGACCGCCCCGAGTCCTGGGCGACCTCAACGATGTCCAGGGCTGCGTACGCCGAGGACATGCCGGCCACGGTGGTGGCCAGCTCGTGCGGCACCCCGGCGCCGGTGAACTCCGCGTACAACCCGTTCATCCAGGTGATTTCACCGCCGCGGAGCAGCTTGGGCAGCTGGGCGGCCACCTCTGCCGCGCCGTCGCGGAAGAACTCGATCTGGAACTGCATGTCGAGCGGGGAGCGCCGGTTGAGCAGCAGCCAGCGGGTGGCCCGCTCGACCAGGCGCCGGGTGTGCAGCCGCAGGGTGGTGAGCGCGGCGGCGGTGACCGTGTTGTCGAGAGCCTGCACGGCGGTGAGGATCTCGTCCGCGCGGAAGATCTTCCGGGCGGTGATGTGCGCCCGTGCGACCTCGTCGGCCGAGGCCCCGGTCTCCTCCCGCATGCGGAACATGAAGGAGATGCCGGCCAGGTTCACCAGGTCGTTGACCACGACGGTGGTGATGATCTCGCGGCGCAGCGCGTGGCTGTCCATCTGCTCGTGGAAGCGGTCCCGGACCGCGGTCGGGAAGTACTGGTGCAGTTCGTCCTGGAGGTACGGGTCGTCCGGCAGGTCGGAGGCGATCAGGTCCTTGGCGAGCAGAATCTTGGTGTACGCCAGGAGTACGGCCAGTTCAGGCTGGGTGAGCGCGCCGCCGGTCTGGGCGCGGTCGCGCAGCTGGCGGTCGGTGGGGAGGAACTCCAGCTGCCGGTCCAGCTGACCGTCGCGGACGAGCTTGCGCATGTAGCGCTGGTGTACGTGCAGGAGGGACGGGGCCTGGGCGACCGCGTTCTCCAGCGCGTAGTTCTGCGCGTAGTTGCTCGCCAGGACGAGCCCGGCGACCTCGTCGGTCATCTCGGCGAGCACTTCGTTGCGCTGCTTGACGGTCATGTCACCGCCGGACACGACCTGGCCGAGCAGGATCTTGATGTTCACCTCGTGGTCCGAGGTGTCCACGCCGGCTGAGTTGTCGATCGCGTCGGTGTTGATCCGGCCGCCCGCGCCGTTCGACCCGGTGAGGGCGAACTCGATGCGCCCGAGCTGGGTGCAGCCCAGGTTGCCGCCTTCGCCGACGACCTTGGCCTGGAGGTCGGCGCCGTTGACCCGGATGCTGTCGTTGGCCTTGTCGCCCACGTCGGCGTTCGACTCGGTCGACGCCTTGATGTAGGTGCCGATGCCGCCGTTCCAGAACAGGTCGACGGGGGCGAGGAGGATCGCCTTCATCAGTTCGGCCGGGGTGAGCCTGGTGATGCCCTCCCGGAGGCCGAGGCGGGCCCGGACCGGGGCGCTGACCGGCACGGACTTGGCGGTCCTGGGGTAGATCCCGCCGCCCGCGCTGATGAGGTCCGGGTTGTAGTCGGCCCACGAACTCCGCGGCAGGTCGAACAGGCGCTGCCGTTCGGCGAAGGACACCGGGGCGTCGGGTTCCGGGTCCAGGAAGATGTGCCGGTGGTCGAACGCGGCGACCAGGCGGATGTGGTCGGACAGCAGCATGCCGTTGCCGAACACGTCGCCGGACATGTCGCCGATGCCGACGACGGTGAAGTCCTGCGTCTGGGTGTCGTGCCCGAGCTCGCGGAAGTGCCGCTTGACGGACTCCCACGCGCCGCGGGCGGTGATGCCCATGCCCTTGTGGTCGTAGCCGGCCGAGCCGCCCGACGCGAACGCGTCGTCCAGCCAGAAGCCGTACGAGGCCGCGACCTCGTTGGCGATGTCGGAGAACGTCGCGGTGCCCTTGTCTGCGGCGACCACCAGGTAGGTGTCGTCGCCGTCGTGGCGGACCACGTCGGTGGGCGGGACGACTTCACCGTTGACGAGGTTGTCGGTGATGTCGAGCAGACCGGAGATGAAGGTCTTGTAGCTGGCGATGCCTTCGGCCAGCCAGGCCTCACGCCCGGCCGCCGGGTCGGGCAGCTGCTTGGCGACGAAGCCGCCCTTGGAGCCGACCGGCACGATGACGGTGTTCTTCACCATCTGCGCCTTGACGAGACCGAGGACCTCCGTACGGAAGTCCTCCCGCCGGTCGGACCAGCGCAGGCCGCCGCGGGCGACCTTGCCGAAGCGCAGGTGCACGCCTTCGACCTTGGGCGAGTACACGAAGATCTCGTACATCGGGCGCGGGGCCGGGAGGTCCGGGATCGCCTGCGGGTCGAACTTCAGCGACAGGTAGTCGTGCGGTCCGCCGTCGGCGCGCCGCTGGTAGAAGTTGGTGCGCAGGGTCGCGCGGACCATCGCGAGGAAGGCCCGCAGGATGCGGTCCTCGTCGAGGGAGACCACACTGTCGAGCGCGCCGGTGATCTCTTCCAGGAAGCCTTCGACCAGCTCCGTGCCGGCCTGCTGGAGGCCGGGCGAGAACCGGGCCTCAAACAGTTGCACGAGGAGCCGGGCGATGTGGACGTTGCCGGTCAGCACGCCTTCGATGTAGTCCTGGCTGAAGGTCGAGCCGGCCTGGCGGAGGTACTTCGCATAGGCGCGCAGGACCACGACCTGACGCCAGTTCAGCCCGGCGCGCAGGATCAGCGCGTTGAAGCCGTCCGACTCTGCCCTGCCCAGCCAGGCGGCCGAGAAGCCCTGCTGGAACAGCTCCTTGGCGTCCTCGTGGGTGACCGGGTTGTCGGTCGCGTGCCTGAGGCCGAAGTCGTACACCCAGGCGACCTTGCCGTCGGCCGAGCGCAGGTCGTAGGGGCGTTCGTCGACGACCTCCATGCCCATCCGCTGCATGATCGGCAGGACTGCGGACAGGGAGACCGGCTGGTCGGTGCGGTAGATCTTGAACCGCTTCTCGTCCGGCCGTGCTCCTATCGGGTCGTAGAGGTTGAGCGCGAAGTCGCCGTCCGGGGCCAGCGCCTGGATGCGGCGCAGGTCGGCCACGGCCGTCCGCGGGGAGAAGTCGGACTTGTAGCCCTCGCTGAACGCGTGCGCGTAGCGGCGGGCCAGCTCGGCTGCCTGCTCCTCGCCGAACTCCGCGACCAGGGCCTCGTTGAAGTCGTCCCGCCACGAGCGGGTCGACTCGGCGAGCAGCCGCTCGATGTAGTCGACATCCGGGTCGCTGAGCGACTGCCCGGCGGGGACGCGCACGGTGAAGTGCAGCCGGGACAGCACCGATTCGGTGTTCCTGGCGGTGTAGTCGATGACCGTGCCGCCCAACTCGCGCAGCAGGATCTCCTGCATCTTGAGCCGGACTTCGGTGGTGTAGCGATCCCGCGGCAGGTAGACGAGCGCCGAGTAGAAGCGCCCGTACTCGTCCTTGCGCAGGAACAGCCGCAGGCGGCGGCGCTCCTGGAGGTAGAGCACGCTCAGCACGATCTGGTGCAACTGTTCGGAGCTGATCTCGAACAGGTCGTCGCGCGGGTAGGTCTCCAGGATCTGCAGCAGGTCGCGGCCGTCGTGGCTGGACGGTGCGAAGCCGGCCTGCTCCAGGACGTCCTGCACCTTGCGGCGGACCACGGGCACCCGCTGGACGGAGTCGGTGTACGCGGCGGACGCGAACAGGCCCAGGAAGCGGCGCTCACCGACCACGTTGCCGTCCGCGTCGAAGCGCTTGACGCCGACGTAGTCGAGGTACGAGGGGCGGTGCACCGTCGAGCGGGAGTTCGCCTTGGTCAGTACGAGCAGTTTGGGCTCGCGGGCCTTGGCCCGGCCCTCCACCGACAGACGGCTGAAGGACTGCGATGTGACCTGGTCGGGGCGCAGGATGCCCAGACCGCTGCCGGACACCGCCCGCAGCACGTCCTCGCCGTCCTCGACGGCCAGGTCGTACTCGCGGTAGCCGAGGAAGGTGAAGTGGTCCTCGGCCAGCCAGCGCAGGAGCTCCCAGGCTTCGCCGATCTCGGACTCGGGCAGCTTCGGCGGGTTCTCGGCGAGTTCGTCGGCGACCGCGAGGGCCGCGTCGCGCATCTTCGTCCAGTCCTCGACGACCTCGCGCACGTCCCGCATGACCTGCTGCAGGGCGTCTTCGATGGCCACTATGTCGTCGCGGTCCGACTCGCGGTCGATCTCGATGTGCATCCACGACTCGGTCACCGCGTCGTCCGGCACCTGGGCCGGGTCGTTGCCGTCGGCCTCGAGGATCTCCGTGAGGTGCCCGGTGACGTCGCGGCGGACCACGAACTGGGGGTGCACCACCACGTGGATGGCCCGGTCCTGCCGGGACAGCTCGTTGGTGACCGAGTCCACCAGGAACGGCATGTCGTCGGTGACGATCTCGATGACCGTGTGACCGGACGACCAGCCGTTCTGCTCCACGGTGGGAGTGAAGACCCGGACGTTCGAAGTGCCCTGCGGCCGCTCGGCGGCCAGCCGGCCGTGCGAGATGGCGGCACCGTACACGTCGACCGGATCGCGTGGGATCAGATCCTCGGGCGCGGCGTGCCGGTAGTAGCGGCGGAGGAGGAGGTCCAACTGCATGACGCAGGGATCGCCCGTATCTCCGGATTGCTGTGACGATGCCTGCCGTGCCGCCTGGGCCGCCCGGTCGAGCAGATCAGCTTTCGCCTCGTCCAGCTTGCTCTGCATGATGCTGTGGCTCCTGTCGCGCGCCGTTGCGTGACTGCTGTTGTCTTCCCGGGGGACGAACCCCCGGCCCCCTCGCGGATTACTGCTCCGGCAGTCACGCCTCTTCCGGATCATCGGGAGAAACATGTCGTACGGGACAGCATGAGGGTGCTGTGTTGCCGGGACTGCGCTTACAGCCCGTGTCGTTACCTGAGTGACTCTTCCCGACTGCTTCCGCCGCCGTGCCGCACACACCGTTTCCGCTGCCGAACCGTTCCGGCGTCTTTGCCGGAACGAGGGCAGCGGCGATGAATAAGCAGCACCGACGACACCGCCGGTCCGACCCACGCCCGCCAGGCTACCCGCGTCCGTCCGCGAAGGTCAGGGGTCCCCTGGCGACAACCTGCCAACACCAGTGAGGCATTGCTTACACGGCACGCTCCGTGCACCTTATGAGGACAGCACGTGTCCGGCGGCAATACGGAAACTGGGGAGGCCTGATGTCCACGAAGGTCCTGATGCTCACCGGTGACGCGGCGGAGTCGATGGAGGTCCTCTACCCGTACCAGCGGCTGCGGGAGGAGGGCTACGACGTCCACATCGCCGCGCCCGCCCGCAAGAAACTGCAGTTCGTCGTGCACGACTTCACCGACGGTTTCGACACCTACACCGAGAAGCCCGGCTACACCTGGCCGGCCGACCTCGCGTTCGGGGAAGTACGGCCGGAAAACTACGTCGCGCTGGTCGTCCCCGGCGGCCGGGCACCGGAGTACATCCGCAACAACCCGGTGGTGCAGCGCATCGTGCGGCACTTCTTCGAAGCCGACAAGCCGGTCGCCCAGGTGTGCCACGGGCCCCTGCTCGCGGCTGCGGCCGGGGTGCTCGAAGGGCGCCGTACGGCCGCCTATCCGGCGATCGCGGCGGACATCCGGGCCGCCGGGGGCACTTTTGTGGACTCCGAGGCCGTGGTGGACGGAGTCCTGGTGTCGGCCAGGTCCTGGGTGGACCACTCGGGGTGGATGCGCGAGTTCCTGACCGTCCTGCGGAGCAAGGCACCGGCGACCTGACGCACCGCGGAGGGCTCCACAGGCCGGGGCCCTCCAATGTTTTCAAGCCCTCGTACGGAGGGCTTGGGAAAAGCCCGGGACACCAGTGGTGTCCTCAGCGCAGTGCGAGCTCCACAGCCGCTTCGAGGGAGTCCACAACCGGCACGCCGGCCTTCTCCAGACCCGCACGGGACTGCGAGCCGCCGGTCCACAGGACGGCGCGGGCGCCCACCGACTCCGCGGCGAACGCGTCGTCGCTGACATCGCCGATCACGACCACCGACGCCGGGTCGACACCCAGGTTGAGGACGTGCCGGGCCAGGTGCTCGCTCTTCGCCCCGCCGGACGGACCGAGCCGGCCCTGGACCCGGACGAAGTGCTGGTGGATGTCGAAACCGCGCACCAGCGGTTCGAGCTTGTCATGGTCGTACATCGACAGGAGCGACTGCGCGCCGCCCTCGGCCACATGCGCGGCGAGCAGGTCGGCCGCGCCCGCGGTGAGCCCGCAGTCGGCCATGTGCTCGTGGTAGTGCCGGTGGAAGACCTCGTCCATCACCAGCCACTCGGCCGGGGTCAGCCGGCGGCCCAGGAGCGCGTGGTAGAAGTCCGGAATGGGCATCCGGTACAGCGACCGGTAGGTCTCCACGGTGATCCGCGGCATGCCCAGCTCGTCGAAGGTGAGGTTGGTCGCCGCCATCACCGCGTCTATGTCGTGGAAGAGCGTGCCGTTCCAGTCCCAGACGATGTGCGTGTCGCGTGTGCTGCTCATCCGCCAGATTATCCACCGGCCGCCCGGGCGTCAGCCGACCAGGTGGGCGATCTCCTGGGTCGCGAACCACAGCAGCTCCCGCTCGTCCACGGTGTCCTCCGCGGCCTCGTCCCCGGCCAGTGCGGCGCGGACGTCGTCCTGTGCCTCGACGGCGTCCACCTGCACACTGTCGATCTTCTTACGGGGCACGTCCGCGGTCACCCGCACCGCGCCGTAGCCACCGGCCGGGACCGGCTCGACCACCGTGTCCGGCATCTCCACGACGATGACGACCCGGCGCGGGACCGGGGTGTCCTCCCCGGCGAGCAGTTGGAGGGACTCCCGCGCGGCCTCGGACAGCGCGACGTACTCCAGTTCCTCGGGGTCCTCGGAGCCGGCCCACTCCTGCAGGCCTGCCGTCACGGCGTAGCCGGTGGCCGGGCCGAGCTTGCCGTCACGCTGCACGGCGGCCAGCGCGGTCAGCGTCGACGGGATGTACACACGCATGGGGGCTCCAAGATCAGTACGGGGGTCCTGATGAGGTTACCGGGGAGTCCGCGAAGTCGCTGAAGAGCGGGCTGACGACCCGGCGGACCGTTCAGTGCCTACGCCCCGCGCGCCGCCGCGGCGAACCGCCCCCGCAGGCCCTCCGCCCCGGTCCGCACCGCCAGGTCGAGCACGTCCAGCCGCCGGGTGGCGTCCATGATGTTGGTGCCCATCACCGCCAGGTCCTCCGGGCCAGGGGCCATGAGTACGGTGCGGATCCCCGCGTCGCGCAGCGTCTTCGCCTCCCGCAGCATCCGGCGGGTGACCATGCGCCGGTAGCCGCGCTCCATCCGGCCCCACACCCCGCGTGCGCGGTCCGGCATCCTGGCGGCCATCGGGGCCAGGATGTACACCTCGTCAAGCCCCCGGTCGAGCAGGACGTCGGCGTTGGTCGCCGACCACGCGCCACCGTCCACGTACCGGTGCCCGTCGATCTCCACCGGCGCGAACCAGCCGGGGATCGCGCACGAGGCCATCACCGCGTCGGACAGCGGGCTGTGCGGGGCGTCTGCATCGCCGAAGACCGTCCGGCGGCCGGTGTCGTAATCCACAGCCGTCACCCTGACACCCGGGTTCGGCGACCAGTCGGTGTCCGCCGGGGTCAGCTGCCGTACGGCGTCCCCCACCGCGTTCAGCGACCCCCGCCCGAGCGGCGCCAGACCCGACAGGACGGTCAGTGCCGGCCTGGACCGCGGACTGCGGACCCCCTCGCGCAGCAACCGGCCCGATCCCGGGACCAGCCGGGGCCGCTGCGGCAGCGCGCCGCCCACCGCCGCGTCATAGTCGAACAGGTAGTCGATCAACGGGCTGTCCGGGCCCACCGTGCCGCGCTGGTGGTCGGCCAGGTCACAGGCACCCGCACCGGCCCCGAGCAGCGCGGCGAGGAACGACCCGGCTGAGGTGCCCAGGACAACGTCGGCCGTACGGGGATCCCAGCCGGAGACCTCCTCAAGCGCGCACAGCGCGCCGATGGTCCAGGCCGCACCCAGCTGCCCGCCGCCACCCAGGACCAGCCCGCGGCGCGGTGGCGCGCTCCTGAGCGGAGCGCTGTCCACCGGGACAAGGGGCGTGATGTCCATTCAGCGACCTCCGATGCGCACACAATCGACTCCCCGGCTGATGCCCGGTGCAGCGACCGCGCACGCGAGGAGTGCTCCGCGGGAAAAACATCCCGCCGAAGAAAAACAACCCACTGCGGAAAACGACCCACTGTGGAAAACGACCAGGGGCCGCACCGCGTTCCCGCGGTACGGCCCCTGGTCGGACTTGCCTCTTCTGCCTGCTTCTTACTTTTTCGGGCTACTTCTTGCGACGTGCCCGCTGCGCGCGACGGCGCTCGGCCCGGGTGTCGCCCTCGGCCTCCGCGTCGTCGCCGTCCTCCTCGAACGAGTCGGAGCGGACGACGCCGCCCTCTTCGTCGACCGACGGCGCGCTGTACGAAAGGTGCGCCGGACGCTGCGGGGTGTCGTCCAGACCCTTGGCGTGGATCTGCGGCAGGGCCTGGGCCTTGTCCATGGAGATGGTCGGCGTCTGGGGGACCTGCTCGATCTGGACCTCGATGTTGAAGAGGTAACCGACCGACTCCTCCTTGATGCCGTCCATCATCGCGTTGAACATGTCGAAGCCCTCGCGCTGGTACTCCACCAGCGGGTCACGCTGCGCCATGGCCCGCAGGCCGATGCCCTCCTGCAGGTAGTCCATCTCGTACAGGTGCTCACGCCACTTGCGGTCGAGCACCGACAGGATCACGCGGCGCTCCAGCTCACGCATGACCTCAGCGCCGAGCTTGTCCTCGCGCTCCTTGTACGCCGAGTTGGCGTCCTCCTGGAAGGCGTCGATGAGGAACTCGGTGGTCAGACCCGCGCCCTCCTCGGCCTCCTCTTCGAGCTCCTCGACGGTGACGCCCACCGGGTAGAGCTGCTTCAGGTTGGACCACAGCCGGTCGAGGTCCCACTCCTCGGCGAAACCGTCGGTCTCACCGTGGACGTACGCCGTGATGGTGTCGTCGATGAAGTGGCCGATCTGCTCGTGCAGATCCTCACCCGCGAGCACCCGGCGGCGCTCACCGTAGATGACCTCACGCTGCCGGTTCATCACCTCGTCGTACTTCAGGACGTTCTTGCGGATCTCGAAGTTCTGCTGCTCGACCTGCGACTGCGCCGACTTGATGGCGTTGGACACCATCTTCGACTCGATCGGCACATCCTCGGGGACGTTCGCCATGGTGAGCACACGCTCGACGATGTTCGCCTTGAACAGGCGCATCAGGTCGTCGCCCAGCGACAGGTAGAACCGGGACTCGCCCGGGTCGCCCTGGCGGCCCGAACGACCGCGCAGCTGGTTGTCGATCCGGCGGGACTCGTGCCGCTCGGTGCCCAGGACGTACAGCCCGCCGAGGTCGGTGACCTCGTCGTGCTCGGCCTTGACCGCGGCCTTGGCCGCCGCAAGTGCGTCCGGGAGTGCTGCCGTGTAGTCCTCCGGGGCCTCGACCGGGTCCAGGCCCCGCTGCGCGAGCGCCGCGGCGGCCAGGTGGTCGGGGTTGCCGCCGAGCATGATGTCGGTGCCGCGGCCGGCCATGTTGGTGGCCACCGTGACCGCGCCCCGGCGGCCGGCCTGCGCGACGATCTGCGCTTCCCGGTCGTGGTGTTTGGCATTCAGCACCTCGTGCGGCACGCCGCGCTTGCGCAGCTGCTGCGAGAGGTACTCCGACTTCTGCACGGAGGTCGTGCCGACGAGGACCGGCTGGCCCTTCTCGTGCTTCTCGGCGATGTCCTCGACGACCGCGTCGAACTTCGCGTCCTCGGTCTTGTACACGAGGTCGGACTGGTCGATGCGCTGCATGTTCCGGTGTGTCGGGATCATCACGACGCCGAGCTTGTACGTCTGGTCGAACTCGGCGGCCTCCGTCATGGCCGTACCGGTCATGCCGCTGAGCTTGTCGTACAGCCGGAAGAAGTTCTGCAGGGTGATCGTGGCGAGGGTCTGGTTCTCGTCCTTGATCTCAACCCCCTCCTTCGCCTCGATGGCCTGGTGCATGCCCTCGTTGTAGCGGCGCCCGGCCAGCACACGGCCGGTGTGCTCGTCGACGATGAGCACCTCGCCGTCGACGACGACGTACTCCTTGTCGTTCTTGTACAGCTCCTTGGCCTTGATGGCGTTGTTCAGGTAGCCGACCAGCGGAGTGTTGACCGCCTCGTACAGGTTGTCGATGCCGAGGTAGTCCTCGACCTTCTGCACACCCGGCTCGAGGATGCCGATGGTGCGCTTCTTCTCGTCGACCTCGTAGTCACCGTCGTGCTCCGGGTTCGGGTCGGTGCTCTTGACCGTGGACCGCTTGAGCTTGGTGACCATCTTGGCGAAGTCGGCGTACCACTTGGTCGCCTGGTCCGCCGGGCCGGAGATGATCAGCGGCGTACGGGCCTCGTCGATGAGGATCGAGTCGACCTCGTCGACCACCGCGAAGTGGTGGCCGCGCTGCACCAGCTCGTCCTGCGACCACGCCATGTTGTCGCGCAGGTAGTCGAAGCCGAACTCATTGTTGGTGCCGTAGGTGATGTCGCACAGGTACGACTTACGGCGCTCGTGCGGCGGCTGGTTCGCCAGGATCGTGCCGACGGTGAGGCCGAGGAAACTGTGCACCCGGCCCATCCACTCGGCGTCACGTTCGGCGAGGTAGTCGTTCACCGTGACGACGTGCACACCCTTGCCCGTGAGGGCGTTGAGGTAGGCCGGCAGCACGCAGGTCAGGGTCTTGCCCTCACCGGTGCGCATTTCGGCGATGTTCCCCATGTGCAGGGCGGCACCACCCATGACCTGGACGCGGTAGTGACGCTGTCCGAGGACGCGCTTGGATGCTTCGCGGGCGGTGGCGAAAGCCTCCGCCAGCATGTCGTCGAGGGTCTCCCCGTCGGCGTAACGCTGCTTCAACTCATCGGTCTGGGCGCGCAGCTCGGCGTCCGAGAGGGCGGCGAAGTCCTCTTCGATGGAGTCGACCTGATCCGCGATGCGGTTCAGCTTCTTGAGGATCTTGCCCTCGCCGGCGCGCAGGACCTTGTCGAAGATGGACACGCTGGATGAGCTCCTTGCCGTACGGCGCCCGCCCGGCTTGTGCGCATGGCGGCACGGCGGGGCCCGTCCCGCCGCACCGGCCATCGTATGCCAGTGGGGGTCCCGACTGACAGTTCCCGTTGGGCAGACTGTGTATCTGACCTGTGCGACTGGCGGATCGGGCTACTGGATTTCGAGGATCTTCTCCCGCATCGCGTACACCACGGCCTCCATCCGGGAGTGCAGCTGGAGCTTCTCCAGGATGTTGCGGACGTGGTTCTTGACCGTGTTCTCGCTGATGAACAGCTGTTTGGCGATCTCACGATTGTTCTTGCCGGTGGCCACCAGGCGCAGCACCTGGATCTCCCGGTCGGTCAGTCGCGGGGCCGGGAGCAGCCGTCGTTCGTCGTCCCGGGTCGCCATCGACTTGAACTCGGTGAGCAGTTTCGCCGCCATCGACGGGTTGATCTGCGACTGTCCGTCGGCGACCGCGCGGATCGCGTCGGCCACCTCGTCGGTCGATATCTCCTTGAGCAGGTAGCCGGTGGCCCCCGCTTTGATCGCCTCGTAGAGGTCGGCCTCTTCGTCGCTGACCGTCAGCATGATGATGCGGGCGCTGGGCGCGACCGCTTTGAGCGCGGTGCACGCCTCGATCCCGCCGCGTCCCGGCATGCGGACGTCCATCAGCACGATGTCCGGCAGCAGTTCCTGCGCGGCCTCGACCGCGGCGGCGCCGTCCCCGGCCTCGCCGACGACTTCGATGTCCGGCTCGCCGGCCAGGACGATCTCCAGCCCCCGGCGGAACAGCTCGTGGTCGTCGACGACGAGCACGCGGATGGGCTCGTCCTGCGAGACGGAGTTTTCACCCACCGTGTTGCCCCCTTGGTCGGCACGATCCGTATCCACGTCATGATCCCACGTAGTCGGCCGGTTTCCAGACCCTGACGCACAATCAGCTCGATTGCGGGACAAGAGGATTCAGTTGTGAACCGGTTGGGAGTCTGAGCCGGGCGGAGACATCGGGACAAGGTAGCGCCGCCGGACACATCGTGTCCGGCGCCGCTCCCCGCACCGTTTTAGAGCGCCCCCCCGGCCTCGTCACCGGCTTCGAGGTGGATCACTCCGTAATCGTAGCCGTGCCGCCGGTACACGACGCTGGGCAGCGCGCTCTCCTTGTCGATGAAGAGGTAGAAGTCGTGTCCCACCAGCTCCATCTCGTACAGCGCCTGGTCGAGAGTCATCGGGTGGCCGGCGTGCGTCTTCTCACGCACCACCAGCGGGCCGTCCCCGTCGACTTCGATCGGGCCCTCCATGTGGATCCGGGGCTCTTCGGCCTCATCCGCGGCGGGCGCCCCGGAGTCGAGCCCGTTCAGGGACGCGGTCGCGGTGGCCACAGACATGGGATTGCGGTGTCCGTGGTGCACCCGGCGCCGGTCGGCAGCCTTGCGCAACTGAGCCTCCAACTTGCCGGTGGCGATGTCGAGGGCGGCGTACAGATCGCTCGCGGAGGCTTCCGCCCGGACGATCGGGCCACGGCTGTTCAGCGTGATCTCCACGCGGTCGGCCTTGTCGGCCAGCCGCGGGTTGCGCTCCTTGGAGATCTCGACATCGACGCTGATCACCTTGGCGTCGAGCTTGCGGATCTTGTCGAGTTTCTCCGCACTGTGCTTGCGGAACCGCTCCGGCACCTCGGTCTTGCGGCCCTTGACGACGATGTCCACGCAGTTCTCCATCCGTTGCGCCCTGCCGGAAGGGGATGTCGCTCACTTCCGGCCGACCTGTTGCGACGACCCCGGGTCCACTGATGTCGCGTACATCCGGGGTTCCAGCTTCGGTGGCCTGTGCCTTTCCCGCGATTCCGGCGTACATGCCGGTTGCGGGCGGCTGCCCTTCGTACGGGCGAAAACCATCGGTTACGACCGGGGCCTTATCCGTAGGAAAGGGACACGGTTCACCGGGGGAAAGCGGCTGTGCCCAGAGAGATCAGCACTGGGAGATCAACACTCGTCGGTCAGCACTCGTTGGTCAGCACTGGGGGCAGCCCTATTCGCGGGTGCGCCGGCGCGCTGCCCGGCTCGAAGGAGCCGGGCAGCGCGAAACGTTTGTGACGCTCGAAGGAAAAGTCAGTCATGAAAGCTGCCTCCTTCCGGCAGACCCCGCCGCGCAACGCCGTTCCGTTGCGGCCACCACCGCTGCTGCGCTTACGCGCCCGTCAGCGGCCTGGACGGCACGGGCCGCCTCCGCCAACGTGGCCCCGGTAGTGACGAGGTCGTCGACGATCACCAGCGTAGTCCCCTCGCACAAGGGTGCCAACCTGCGTGGAACGCGCAATGCCTGGCGTAGGTTGGCGGACCGCTGCACAACGGTCAGGCCCGACTGGTCGGCGACCGCGCGGACGTGCCGCAGGACCGGCAGGACCGTGGCCTCCACTCCGGCCCGGCGCAGCTGTGCGGCGGCGGACCGCGCCAGGTCCGCGGTGGCGTCGCGGCCCCTCGCCCGGACCGCCGCCCGGGTGGACGGCACGGGGACGAGCCCGATGGAACCCGGGGTGGGCGCGCCCGCCCGCACAGCTCGGGCCAGGGCGGCCCCCAGCGGCCCCGTGGGTGCCCGTGCGCCACGCTCCTTGTGGGCGATGAGCAGTGCCCGGACGACGTCGGCGTACGGGGTCACCGCGTACACCGGCGGCAGCCCGGCGGGCGACGGGGAAGGACGTGTTTCGTATGCGGGCCCGTCGACCACGGTCCGGCACAGCGCGCACAGCGGACCGCCGCCCGCGGCGCAGCCTAGACAGTCGGCCGGGAGCACCAGATCGGCCCAGGTCCCGACGATGTTCCGCAGCCAATTCCCCATGCCGTCCACGATGGACGAACACACCGGCGGTCCGCGGGGGTTCGCCGGTTTCCACCCGTACCGGACGCTGATCGGTTATATACACCGGGCACCGTGTTACGTGACCCGGCAGTTCATCCCGTCATCCCGGATAGACCGTCATCCCGTCATCCCGGATAGACCGGGAACCCGCCCTCCTTGTAGACCACCGTCCAGCTGTTCCCCTGCGCCAACCGGTAGATCTGCCGGTCGGCGGAGTCCGCGAGCAGCGGCTGGTCCGTGCCGTCGGGTGCGGCCAGGTGCAGCATCCCGTTGACGGGTGCCGCCGCCACCGCGTGCCCGCCGTCGATGTCGACCAGCTGCGGCTGGACCGCCCCCTGCTGTTCGCGGCCGAGGACCGCGAGGCGGGAAGAACCGTTCCAGGAAACGGACTTCACCTCGATCAGGGACGGCATGACCGGGCGCAGGTCCTTGATGACCACCAGCGCCTTGCCCTGTTCGATCCTCCGTTCGATACGGCCGATCAGCACAGTGCCGTCCGCGGTGCCCCGGGACAGGACGAGCGCGGCCCGGGTGCCGTCCGGGGAGATGCGCAGCGCCTGGACCTTCCGGCCGTCCTGGCCGTCCACAGTCACTGGGATCTGCTGAGTGTCGGCGTACATCGCCACTCTGGAATCGCCGCCGGTCCCGTCCACCAGCCACAGCGCGCCCCGGCCGTCCCAGCTGGGGCTGGTCAGTGCGCCCGGTGTGGGGCTCTTGGCCCATTCGACGGGTTCCTGGCGTCCGGCGGTGTCGCCGACGAGGATCCGCTGGCCGTTCTCAGCCACCGCGGCGATCTGCTGCCGGTCGCGGCTCACCGCGAGCGCCGCGAACTTGAACGTGCCGTCGCCGAACCTGCCGGGGACAGGGAAGGGGGTGCCGGTGGCCGGGAGCACCTGGGCGCGGCCGTCGCGGGACAGGAAGTAGCCGGTCGGCGGGGTGGAGGTGTCGACCGGGTCGTAGCGCTTGGCCTCGATCCGCGCGGAGCTGCACAGCGTGCCGCCCTTGCGGGTGGCCAGCTGCACCTGGTCCACGGCGGCCGTCTGGGCCAGTGCGTACAACATCTGCGCGGCCATCCGCTCGCAGCGCTCGCCGGAAGCCTGCCGGGCCGGGTCGCTGAGGAGGATCCGGGCGATGCCGTCGTCGTCCACCGTCACGGGCTTTCCGGCCAGGGTGGTGCCGGCCGGGAACTCCGACGCGGCCACCGGCGCCAGCCACGGGGTCGGCCCGGCGAGCTGCCGCTCGGCCAGGGCCGTACTGAGCCCCACCCGGCTGCGCAGGTACAGCGGGTCGGGGACGAGCAGGTGTTTGGCCTCGTCGTCGGGCCGGGCGAACCAGTAGGTGTTGACCGGTTTGTAAATACGCTGGAAGTCGGCCTGGGACAGCAGCAGCCCGTCCGGCAGGTCGTCGATCCGCCATTGTTCGTCGGGGCCGCGGCGCAGTGTGAAGCCGACCTTCGCGCTCTGGTCCTGGGTCGCGGTCGGCTGGTAGGCGTGCTGTTCGTCGACCTTGCCGATCAGGCGCCCGGTGGCGTCGATGTGGACGGTTCCGCCGTCCGGCGGCACGATGGTCTGCTGTTCGAACGCGGGGCCGGTCTCCAGGACGGTGAGGCGGCCGTCCGGCTTCCACCGGGCCTGGGCCTGCGCGGTCAGGTACTTGCGCGCCGTCGTGTAGTCCGGCTCGTCGCTGGTGATCGCTTCGAGGAAGCCCTTGACCAGTCCTTCGGGGCCTTCGCCGGGCTGCGGAGGCACGGCGAACACCCGGACCTGCCGGTCGGTGTCCCGGCCCACGGCGTCGCCGGCCGAGACCTGTTCGACGGTGCCGCGGTCGGGCATCGAGGCGCAGGCCGTGGCGGTGAGGAGGCAGCCGACCAGCAGGATTCCCGTATGACGTCCCATCACAGCAGCCCTCCGTCCGTACGGTCGCCTTTTCCGCCCGCCGGGGGCAGTGACGTGGTGCGCGGCAGGTCGGCCGGGCCCGTACTGCCTTCCGCCGTGCCCACCGCGTGGCCCGCCACGCCGTTCGCCCGGCCGTTGCCGCTCCTGGGCACCGGCCGGACCGGGCGCGGTGCGCGCCGGTAGGGCGATCCGGTCAGTTCCAGGCCGCGGTTGGCCCGGGAGTCGTCCGGTTCGAGCGGGATCGGCGAGCGTACGAGTTCGCCCCCGACGTTCCGGGGCAGGGTGAGCCGGAACTGCGAGCCGCCGCCCGGTTCGCCCCAGGCCTGCAGCCAGCCGCCGTGCAGGTGTGCGTCCTCCAGGGCGATCGACAGGCCAAGCCCTGTGCCGCCGAGGGTGCGGGCGCGGGCCGGGTCGGCGCGCCAGAAGCGGTTGAAGACCAGTGAGGACTCCCCCGGCTTGAGGCCCACGCCGTAGTCACGGACGGCCACCGCCACCGCGGAGCCGTTGGTGCCGAGGCGGACGACGACGTCGCGGCCCTCGCCGTGTTCGACGGCGTTGATGATGAGGTTGCGCAGGATGCGGTCGAGCCGGCGCGGGTCGACTTCCGCGATGACCGGCAGCTCGGGCTGGTCGATGACGACCCGTCCGCCCTTGCGTTCGGCCAGCGGTTCAGCGGCTTCGACGACCCGGCGCACGAGGTCCCGCAAGTCGACCGGTTCGGCGTCGAGCACAGCCGCGCCCGCGTCGAACCTGCTGATCTCCAGGAGGTCGGTGAGCAGTGACTCGAACCGGTCCAGCTGGGTCTGCAAAAGCTCGGCGGACCGGACGGTGGACGGGTCTGTGAAACCGTCCCGTGCCTCGTGCAGCACGTCGGCGGCCATCCGTACGGTCGTCAGCGGGGTGCGCAGTTCGTGTGACACGTCGGAGACGAAACGCCGCTGGACCCGGGACAGCTCCTCAAGCTGCCGGATTTTGTTCTGCAGGTTGTTCGCCATCTTGTTGAAGGAGGAGCCGAGCCGGGCCAGGTCGTCCTGGCCGACCACCCTCATCCGTTCCTCGAGCTTGCCGGCGGCGAGCCGCTCGGCGATCCGCGCCGCCATCCGCACCGGGGTGACGACCTGACGGGTGACCACCGCCGCGATCGCGACGAGGAGGAGTACGAGGAACACCCCTGCGGTGGCCAGCGTGTTGCGGACGAGCGAAAGCGTCTTCTCCTCCGGGGCGAACGGGAAGAAGTAGTAGAGCTGGTAGGCGTCTCCGTGCGGGTCGCGCAACTGCGCGCCGATCACCAGACCGGGTTCGCCGGTGTGCCGTCCGGGATTGTCCCCGGCCGCGACGTCCCGCTGGATCCGGGTGTACTGGAGGGCCATCCCGCCGTGCTTGGCGGTCAGGTCGTCACGCAGCCCGGACGGCACGCTCAGCTCGATCCGCACGTCACCCGAAGACCGCGGTGAGCGCCCGGCCCCCGGCGTGGTGCCGCCGGGGTCCGGGCTGAGCACACCCACGTCGTACACGCCCCGGCCGCCGCTGGACAGTTGGAGGACCAGAGCGTTGAGCCAGTCGCCGGCGTGGAACTGCTCCCCGGCCGGCGCGGCCGGCGCGGGCACCGCGTTGGCCGCACGCCGGTCCCCCGTGGCGATCTTGTCAGCCTGTTCGCGGGCAGCCTGGAACCCGCCCAGTGCCTGCGACTTGGACGAGGTGACCTTCGCCTCGAGCAGGCCGTTGCGGACCTGCCCGACGACGATGATGCCGAGCAGCACCATGACGGCGACCGACAGCACGAGGGTCGTGGCGACCACCCGCAGCTGGATCGACCGCTGCCAGACCGCGAGCACGCGGCGAACCGCGCGCTGGGCCCTGCGTACGGTCAACGTCCAGGCTGATGGCATGACTGTCAGGCAGGACCTGCCTTGTAGCCGACACCGCGCACAGTCACCACGATCTCGGGACGCTCGGGATCGGCTTCGATCTTCGAACGCAGCCGCTGCACGTGCACATTGACCAGACGGGTATCGGCGGCGTGCCGGTAGCCCCACACCTGTTCGAGCAACACCTCGCGGGTGAACACCTGCCACGGCTTGCGGGCCAGGGCCACCAACAGGTCGAACTCAAGCGGGGTGAGCGCGATACCGCGCCCGTCCCGCTTGACCGAGTGCCCCGCCACGTCGATGACGAGGTCACCGATGGCCAACTGCTCGGGGGTGGGTTCTTCGGCGCGGCGCAACCGCGCACGGACCCTGGCGACCAGCTCCTTGGGTTTGAACGGCTTGATGACGTAGTCGTCGGCCCCGGACTCCAGGCCGACCACAACGTCAACGGTGTCGCTCTTGGCTGTGAGCATGACGATAGGAACACCGGACTCGGCGCGGATCTGCCGGCAGACGTCGATGCCATCCCTTCCGGGAAGCATCAAGTCGAGGAGCACCAGGTCCGGTTTTACTTCCCGGAAAACCTGGAGCGCCTTGTCACCGTCCGCGACGAACGAAGGCTCAAAACCTTCGCCGCGCAGGACAATGCCGAGCATCTCCGACAGTGCAGTGTCATCGTCGACGATGAGGACGCGTCCCTTCATGGCCTCATCTTTGCATTACCGAATCGTGACCTGCACTCACCCGGGCGATTGCGGCGGTGTCCACCGGCGACAAAACACCTTTTTCCGTCACAATCGCACTGATGAGCGAGGGCGGGGTCACGTCGAAGGCAGGGTTGTACGCCGGACTCCCGGCCGGGGCCAGCCGCCTTCCGGCCAGCTCGACCACTTCCCCAGGGTCCCGCTGCTCGACGGTGATCGACGCGCCGTCCGGCGTCCCCGGGTCGATCGTCGTCACCGGAGCGGCCACCACGAACGGCACTCCGTGGTGCCGGGCCAGGACCGCGAGCGGATACGTACCGACCTTGTTGGCCGTACTCCCGTCCGCCGCGATCCGGTCGGCTCCCACGATCACCAGGTCCACCAGACCCGCCGCGAACAGCGAACCCGCGGCGTTGTCCGCCAGGACGGCGTAAGGCATCCCGGCCCGCCGCGCCTCGTACGCGGTCAGCCGCGCCCCCTGGAGCAACGGCCGCGTCTCGTCCACCCACAACTGCTTGAGCCGCCCCGCGCGGTGCGCGGCCAGGACGACGGCCAGCGCCGTGCCCTCGCCCCCCGACACCAGACGGCCGGTGTTGCAGTGGGTGAGGATCCGCGCGTTCTCGGGGACAAGTCCCAGGCCGTACGCGGCCATGGCCGCACTCGCGGCGGCGTCCTCGGCGTGCAGCCGCCGGGCCGCGGCCAGCGCCGCCGGCGCTCCGCCGGCCCGCCACGCGGACAGCGCCCGGTCCACGCCCAGGGCCAGGTTGACCGCCGTCGGCCGGGCGGTGGCCAGCGCCCGCGCCGCCGCCGGGACGTCCTCACCGCGGAACGCGGCCAGGGCCACGCCGTACGCGCCGACCAGGCCGAGCAGCGGCGCGCCGCGTACGACCAGGCGCACGATCGCGTCCACCACCTCAGGGGTCCGGACGCACACCACTTCGGCTTCGACAGTGGGCAGCGCGGTCTGGTCGAGCAGCCCGAGCGCGGGCCCCGCGTCCAGCCAGCGCAGTGGGACGAGGTGCGGGGAGTCGTTCGGTATCGGTTCCACGTCCCACAGTCTGGGGCACGCGCCGCGCGGGCACTTGTGGGGGCGCTGGAGGCCCGGCCCTATTGCCGTCCCCTAGATCACCCGAACGGTCGGTGACCATGCCAGGATTGTCCCCACAGGACTGGAACACCAAGGAGTTAAGAAGACATGACGGAATCCCCGGGCTGGGCATCGCCGGACGCGCCTGGGCCGGACGATCCGAGCCGGCCACCGCAGAGCCCCCAGGAGCCAGTCCAGCAGCCGACGCGGGAACCCGCCCCAGGCGCGGCGCCCGCACAGCCACCGAACCTGAACAAGGCCCCGGAGCAGACTCCCGGGCAGCCCGCCCCGCCCGCCCCCGCCGGCTGGTCGCCGCAACAGCCCCCGCCGGCCCCCGGCTGGGGCCAGCAGTGGCAGGCCCCGGGAGCCGGGCAGCAGCCAGGCGGGGCCCCCGCCTGGGGCCCCCCGGGCGGCTGGGGCGGCCCGTACCGCCAGGCGGCCAAACCCGGCGTCATCCCCCTGCGCCCGCTGGGCGTCGGGGAGATCCTCGACGGCGCGTTCAGCGCGCTGCGCAGCCACTGGCGGGTGATGGTCGGCCTCTCCGTCGTGGTCGCCCTGCTCATCCAGCTGATCCAGGTCCCGGCGCTCTGGCTGGCCTATCAGCAGATGGACCCCGTCGATCTCGGGGACAACCCCACCGGTGACCAGCTCCGTGACTTCGCCTCCAACGCCCTCGGCGCAGTGGCCGTCCCCGCCGTACTCGGCGCGCTCGCCCAACTGGTGGTGACCGGCATGCTCACCCTTGTGATGGGCCGGGCCGTCCTCGGCAAGGACATGTCAGTCGGCGAGGCGTGGAAGGCCGCCCGGCCGCTGCTGTTCCGGCTGCTGGGCGTCACCCTGCTCAGCTGGTTGCTGGTCATCCTCGCGCTGGTCGTGTGCCTGGTGCCGGGCATCATCCTGGCTGTGGCCGGCGGCGGTGACGGCGCCGGCGCGCTGGCCGTCATCGGCGGGCTCGTCGGCGTGGTCGCGATGGTCTACCTGTACATCGCGTTCAGCCTGGCCGCGCCGGCGTTGATGCTGGAGAAGCAGACGGTCGTCAAGGCGCTCAAGCGTTCGCACAAGTTGGTGCGCGGCAGCTGGTGGCGGATCTTCGGCATCCTGACGCTCGTCACGATCATCATGGCTGTGGTGTCCAACATCGTGCAGGTCCCGTTCTCACTGCTGTCCGGCGGCTTCGACGCCTTCAGCACCGACACCAGCACCCTGGACACCCCGTCCCTGTGGGAGCTCGTGGTGCTGGCGATCGGTACGGTGATCGCGTCCGGCCTGGTCTACCCGTTCACCGCCGGCGCCAGCGTGCTGCTGTACGTCGACCAGCGGATGCGCCGGGAGGCACTCGACCTCGAACTGGCCCGCGCAGCGGGTCTGGTGGCCGACGAAAGCCCCGTGCCTGGAGCCGGTCCTGGCCTGAACCCGCCACTGCGTTGATCCGGACGCTGTATTGATCCAGCCCGAGTCCTGACCGAGTCCTGACCAAGTTCTGACCGACTGAAGCACTGACCCGACAGAGCAGATTGGGAAGCCATGCCGCCGCCTGCCGCGCTGCTCGCCGCGCTTACCGCCGCAACACCGCCGCCGTCACCGGCGCCGGTCGGCCGGGACGCGGCGCGGCAGGCGGCGGAGCGTGAGTTGTCCCGCCCCGAGTATCACCAGGACGATCCGAACTTCCTGGTCAAGGCCATCACTTGGTTCCTGGACAAGCTCGGCGGGCTGCTCGCCGACGCGGCTTCGAACACCCCGGGCGGGCCCGTCGGCCTGATCGTCATCGTCATCCTGGTGATCGCGGGGATCATCGCCGTACGGCTTCGTCTCGGCCCGTTGAAGAACGCCCGGAACCGTACGTCCGTCGGACTGTTCGGCCCCGACGGGCCCGGTCACCCGGCGGCCGGCCACCGGGCCGCCGCCGACAAGGCCGCGGCCCGCGGCGACTGGGACACTGCGGTGGCCGAACGGCTGCGCGCGATCGTCCGCTCCCTTGAGGAACGCGTCATCATCGACGAACGCCCCGGTCGCACCGCCGACGAAGCCACCGCGGAGGCCGGGCGCCGACTCCCAGACCTGGCCGGGCGGTTCCGTGAGGCCGCAAGGATTTTCGACGACGTACGGTATGGCGGCCGGGCCGCCACGAGTGCGATGGACGCCGCTCTGCGTGAGCTGGACGGCCTCGCAGCCAAGGCCAGGCCCGCACACCGGGTGGAAGCCGCGGCAGCCGGTTTCGGGGTGCCGCAGTGACAAAGCCTGTGGTGAAACCTGTAGTGAAACCGGCAGTGACAGCCCCCGCGCCGAGCACGTCCACCACCCCCGACGCCGCCCGCATCTTCCGTGCCGTACGCGGCCCGCTGATCATCCTGCTGCTCACGGTGCTGACCGCTCTCGGCATCACCCTCCTGCGCGGCGACCGCCACACCGGCGAGCTCGACCCTCGTGCCGCCTCCAAGCAAGGGTCCAAGGCAGTCGCCCAGTTGCTGCGGGCACAGGGGAAGAGCGTCACGTACACCGACACCCTCGACGCGACGATCCCCCGGTTGACCGCCGACAGCACCCTCGTACTCCCGTTCCCCGATCTGTTGTCCGAAGAACAGTTGACCGATCTGGCCGCGGCCGGCCGGGGCAGGACCGTCCTGGTCGCCCCCGGCAGGCGGGCCCTGTCGACGCTCGCCCCCGGGGTGCGGCTCAGTTCGGACACCTACAGCGAAGCCACGCTCGCCCCGGACTGCGCCCTGCCCGCAGCGACCGCCGCGGGCAACGCCGACCTCGGCGGCCGACGCTACGAGGGACCGCCGGGATCGACCGGCTGCTACGTCCCCGACTGGCACCCCACGCTGGTCGTCACGGGCGACACCGTCGTGGTGGGCACCGGCACGTTCCTGACCAACGACAGGCTGGCCGAGCACGGGAACGCCGCACTCTCCCTGTCACTGCTCGGCACCCGGCATAACGTCGTCTGGTACGTACCGGCTGACGGCGGGACCGTCCCGAACGGCGACAAGACGATCCTCGAACTCGTGCCGGACGGCTGGAAGTTCGGTGCCGTCCAGCTCGCCGCGGCCGTTGCGCTGCTCGCCCTGTGGCGGGCCCGGCGGCTCGGCCCGGTGGTCACCGAACCGCTGCCCGTGGTCGTCCGCGCGACCGAGACGGTGGAGGGCCGGGCCCGGCTCTACCACCGGGGCAGGGCCCGCGACCGGGCATCCGAACTGCTGCGCGCCGGGTCCAGGGACCGGCTAGCCGCCCGCCTCGGCACGGTCGCGCTCCATCATGATCCAACAGGGCCGGACGCCGCCCTGGTCACCGCTGTGGCGACACGCACCGGACGTCCTCAGGCACAGGTGTCCGCACTGTTGTACGGTGCGGTGCCGGGCAGCGACGCCGATCTCGTCCGACTGGCCGATGATCTGGACACTCTGGAGAACGAGGTGCACAGCGGGTGACCGGTTTCGGTACGGGCGAGCAGTACGGCAGCACCCCGCCCACGGTGGACGGTTCCGTGCGCGCACGCGCCGCCATGGAAGCCCTCCGTGGCGAGGTCGGCAAGGCCGTCGTCGGCCAGGACTCCGCCGTCACCGGCCTGGTGATCGCCCTCCTGTGCCGCGGACACGTGCTCCTGGAGGGTGTCCCCGGTGTCGCCAAGACCCTTCTCGTACGCACCCTTTCGCACGCCCTGGACCTCAAGTCCACCCGCGTCCAGTTCACCCCCGACCTCATGCCCGGCGACGTGACCGGTTCGATGGTCTACGACGCCCGCACCGCGGAATTCACCTTCCGCGAAGGCCCCGTCTTCACCAACCTGCTGCTCGCCGACGAGATCAACCGGACGCCCCCGAAGACCCAGGCATCACTGCTTGAGGCCATGGAGGAGCGGCAGGTCTCCATCGACGGCACCCCGCGCCCGCTGCCCGACCCGTTCATGGTCGCCGCGACGCAGAATCCGGTCGAGTACGAAGGCACATACCCGCTGCCCGAAGCCCAGTTGGACCGTTTCCTGCTGAAGCTGACGGTCCCGCTCCCCGGCCGGGACGACGAGATCTCCGTACTACGCCGGCACGCCGAAGGCTTCGACCCGCGCGACCTGACGGCGGCCGGAGTGCGCCCCGTAGCCACCGCCGACGACCTCGCCCAGGCCCGGAAAGCCGTCGCCTCCCTGCGCATTGACGCAGACATCATGGCCTACGTGGTCGACGTCGTACGGGCGACCCGGACGTCCCCGTCACTCTCCTTGGGTGTGTCGCCCCGAGGCGCGACCGCGCTGCTGAACACTGCCCGCGCGTGGGCCTGGCTGGCCGGGCGCGACTATGTGACCCCCGACGACGTGAAGGCGCTGGCCAAGCCCACCCTGCGGCACCGCGTCCAGTTGCGGCCCGAAGCCGAGATGGAGGGCGTCACACCCGACGCCGTTATCGACAGCGTCCTCGCCCACGTTCCCGTGCCGCGCTGATCGACGGCACATGTCGCTGACCGGACGCACCGCCCTGATCGCCGCCCTCGGCGTGCTCGTCGTGGGCCTTCTGCTGCCGTCCTGGGCGGGAGTAGCCCTGGTCGAGGGCGCGTTGCTGCTCGCCGTGGTGGTGGACCTGCTGCTCGCCGGGTCGGTGAAAAGACTTGCGTTCGTACGGTCCGGTGACAACACAGTCCGTCTCGGCGAGTCCGCAAGCGTTTCGTTGACAGTCGCCAACCCCACCGGCCGCCGAGTGCGCGGAATGCTCCGCGACGGCTGGCCGCCCAGCGCGGGTGCCGCTGTCCAGCGTTATGCCCTGGACATCCCCTCGGGTGAACGCCGCCGGGTCTCAACCGTGCTGCTCCCGACCCGCCGCGGCGACCGCCCAGCCCACCGGGTGACCGTCCGGTCGGTCGGCCCCCTGGGCCTGGCGGCCCGTCAGGGTTCACATGACATTCCATGGGCCGTACGGGTCCTCCCGGAGTTCCCCAGCCGCAGACTGATCCCCTCCAAGCTGGATCGCCTGCGTCAACTCGACGGCAGGTCAGCCCTGTTGACGCGGGGTCAGGGAACCGAATTCGACTCGCTGCGCGAATACGTGCCCGGCGACGACATCCGCTCGATCGACTGGCGGGCCACCGCCCGAAGCCAGAACGTCGTCATCCGTACGTGGCGCCCCGAACGCGACCGGCACATCCTTGTGGTCCTGGACACCGGCCGCACGGCAGCCGGCCGGATCGGCGACGCACCGCGCCTCGACGCCGCCATGGACGCGGCACTGCTGCTGACCGCCATCGCGGCGAAGGCCGGCGACCGGGTCGACTTCCTGGCCTACGACCGCCGCGTCCGCGCGGAGGTCCGCGGTGGCACGCGCACGACCGTGCTGGCCAACTTCATCCAGGCCATGGCCCCCCTCGAGGCCGAACTGGTCGAATCCGACGCAGCCGGCATGGCCGCGACAGTGCTCAGCCGCACCTCCCGCCGCTCGCTTGTCGTGCTGCTGACAGGCCTCGACCCCGAGCCGGTGCGCGAGGGACTGCTGCCAGTGCTCGCGCAGCTCACCAAACGCCACGAAGTCGTGGTGGCGGCCGTCGCCGACCCCGCAGTCGTGGAGATGACCCGCAGGCGCGGAACGGTCGAGGACGTGTACGCGGCAGCTGCCGCCAGCCAGGAACTCGCCGGCCGCCACGCCACCGCCGAGGAACTACGCCGCCGCGGGGTCACTGCCCTGGACGCCGCTCCCGGCGAACTGGCTTCCGCACTGACGGACACGTACCTGGCACTGAAGCTTGCTGGCCGCCTGTAAGCCTGCACCCAGGGTGCGTATATCGGTCTGCGCGTTTGCCTTGTTCCCATTACTTACCGGAAACGCAAAAGGCCCCCGTCCATAAGGACGGGGGCCTTTCACTCAAGATAATTCCGGCGGCGACCTACTCTCCCACACCCCTTCGAGTGCAGTAC